>NZ_MUFN01000016.1:38414-68604 GCF_001996205.1 Salinivibrio sp. IB574
AAACTAGGGATTATCGGTAAAGGGGTTTTAGGCGAGGCCGTTGCACGTTTGGCACGCGCAGTCGGCATGACAGTCATGTTTGCTGAGCACCACGGAGCCACTCATTGCCGGGAGGGTTATCTACCCTTTGATGAGGTGATCAGCCGCGCCGATATCCTCTCGTTACACTGCCCGTTAAATCCGAACACCGAAGCTTTAATTAACCGTGATGTCCTCGCCTGCATGCCAAATCATGCCTTATTGATCAATACAGGACGTGGCGGGTTAGTTGATGAACACGCGCTCCTCGACGCCCTAAAAACCGGTCAAATTGGTGGCGCAGGACTAGATGTGCTGAGTGAAGAGCCAGCCCCTGATGATCACCCGCTTATCACCGCATCACTGCCGAATTTAATCGTTACTCCTCACATTGCATGGGGAGCAGATGAAGCGGTGAATCGGCTCAGCCAGCAACTGATGGATAACATTGATGGCTATCTGCAAGGCACACCACAGCACACCTTAATTAACACGGCCGCCCGCTAAATATCGCGGGCTTTTTTAATCACATCGTAAGCTTTTTGAATTTCTTGTGCTTTTTCTTTCGCCAACTCCATCATCTCAGGGGGTAACCCCTTAGCCATCAGCTTGTCAGGATGGTGTTCATTCATCAACTTACGGTACGCTTTCTTCAACTCCTGAGCAGAGGCGGAGGCATCCACGCCGAGTACTTCATAGGCATCATCCACCTCACGTTGACGCGGTGGTGCTCCCGCCCCACCCGCGTGCTGGTGCCAATCCCCTTGGTAACCTTGGCTAAAGCGAAACGCGGCTTCTTGCATGCGTAGACGTTGCTCAAGTTGCTGCGCGGAAAAACCCAACCCCTCAGCAATGATATACAGTAACTCACGCTCTTTCGGATGCAGCTCTCCATCCGCAAACGCCGCTTGTACCTGCACTTCAAGGAAAAAGCTAAGCAGATCCCGCCGCCCTTGGCTTAATGCCCGGATCCCATTTAGAGTCTCATGGAGCGGGAAATCACTGCCTTTTCCTTCACGAAAGGCGTCTTGCGCGGATTGCCTCGCCGCCCCATGCAATTGCATGCGATCCATAATTAAGCTGGCTAGACGAATCTCTTCCTGTGTGACCTGCCCCTTAGCCTTTGCCACATGCCCCATCACGGCAAAGGTGCCATGAAAAAAGACGCGCTGCGCCTCGGCACCTTGAGCACCGAAACCGCCACCAAAACCGCCCAGTGAGGCGCGTTGCTTGGCTTTATCAAACTGATGACCTAAGAACAGGCCAAGAAAAAAACCGAATGGGCCTCCCAGTAAAATGCCGAGAAAAGCGCCAATTACCTTGCCATATAGTTGCATGCCATGGTCTCATTGCTGGTTTCACACCCTGCACATTTACAGGTGATGCTGGGCGTAAATTGATTTATGATAATCGCATTTTGCAGCCAAAGCATACTGATGCGTTGCCTTCGTGTACACCACGCTATCAGATAAAACAGGAATGTCTTCTTCAATGTCACCGACTGCACGCAGCTTTTTAGCCACCATGATTAGCCTGGCGCTCTATGGCCCAGCGCTTGCTTTTGCCAATGCGGACTCCGCCGACACACCTTGCCCGGACAGCGAGGCGCGGTGTATTCCACCCAGTGAACAAACGCAAGATGTGAACAACGCCCCAATTCGCGTTGTGGCTGATCGTGCCGAAGCCCAATCCAACGAAAAAGCCATTTACAGCGGCAACGTTGAGGTCACCCAAGGGCATCGCAAAATGACCGCGGACACCGCCACGCTGCGCGACCCTGAGCGTATTGTCACCGCTCAAGGCGATGTGGTCTTCAATGATGGGCAGATGATGGTGACCTCAGATTACCTACAGGCCAATCTTGATACGGAAGACACCACACTCAATAACGCACAGTACAAAATGCTGTGTACACCGGGGCGCGGTGAAGCCAAGCGGGTATTTAAAAACGGTACCACCTTCTATGAAATGGAAGACGGTACCTTTACCACCTGTCCGGATGAAGATAAAAGCTGGCGCTTTTCGGCTTCCAAAATCGAAAAAGAAGAAGACAGCCTGTTTGCCGACTTGTATCACCCCAAATTTGAGGTGATGAATGTGCCCGTCTTTTATCTGCCTTATTTGCGTGTACCGGTCGAGGATGGGCGCTTAACGGGTTTCCTCTATCCATCAGTGTCGTGGAGTGATCGCGACGGGGTTGAGCTAGAAACCCCGTTTTATTGGAATATTCACCCACAACTTGATGCCACTATCACGCCGAAATACATGTCGGAGCGTGGCGTTCAGCTTAACACCAATATTCGTTATTTAGCCCCATTTGGCAGTGGCTCTTTATATTCCGAGTACCTTCCTGACGACCAGCTCAATCCTGAACTGGATGAGCGTTGGGGCTTTAACTGGAAACACAGTGGCGTCCAAGGTCACTGGCGCTATGAGGCCGATTACAGCAAAGTCAGCGATATTGCTTATTTTCAGAATATCGACTCTGATGTAGGTAAACGGGAAGACAACACCTTGCTACAAACCGGCGAAATCAGCTATCGCGGGTTGGATTGGAATAGCACGGTACGTGTCCGAGATTTCCAAGCACTGACTGAGAATACCAGCGTCTATCGCCTCATGCCGCAGGTGGATCTCAATTACTATGCGCCGCAAACCTTGGGCTGGGCGGATATTAGCTTGCCCGCACAATTGAGCGTGTTTGCCAGTGATGACCCGAACAAACCCGAAGCCACCCGGACCCATTTGGCGCCGACCTTGAGCATTCCCTTCACGCGTCCTTGGTTTAGCGCCACCGCTGAAGCAAGCATGCTCTACACCCATTATGATCAGCGCTTTGATAACGCCTCACCGGATGCGGAGTCGACCGCCAAACTGAGTAAGTCAGTCGAGCGGAAGATCCCCACATTGCGGTTACACTCAGGGCTGGTGCTTGAACGTAATTTCTGGGCGATGGGGAGCAACTTTAGTCAAACCCTTGAGCCACAAGTGCAGTACTTGTATATCAAGGATGTCAACCAAAGTGATATCTACAACCCGGTGAACTACAACGGGGGCGGCTATGATACTGCGCGCTTACAAACCGATTACTATGGCCTGTTCCGCGGTAATCAGTTCAGTAGTATCGACTTTATCAACCCCGCTAACCAGCTCACCTACGGGGCAACCACGCGCTTTTATGACAGCGGTTATAAAGAGCGATTTAACCTGTCGTTTGGTCAAATCTATTATTTTGATCGTTCCTCGGATGAGGATGTAGATGCGTTCGATTATTCCGCGTGGGCGCTCGAGGGGGAAGCCAATTTTAACGACAACTTCTTTGTTCGCGGCTCCATGCAGTACGACAGCAACTTAAGTGAGTTGCAATTCGGTAATGCGATTGCGGAATACCGTCAGGATGGCTTTTACGCGCAAACCAGCTATCGTTACGTGGCGCAGGAGTACATAGTATCGACCTTGCCAAACCGAGATATCAGCAAGCTAACGGACGATGGATTGTCGCAAGCAGGGGTTGTGACAGGCTTCCCACTTTGGAATGGGCTGAGCTTTAAAGGGCAATACTGGCGCGATCTGACCCAAGATGTCATGCTGGAAAACCAGTTTAGCCTGACTTACCGTTCTGACTGCTGGGTCATTGGGCTGAGCTACAATGAGTACTTGCTCTCGCGCTCTAACATCAACAGCGATCCTGAATACGACAACAACGTCACTCTCTCGTTCAGTCTGCTGGGCCTCGGCGCACAAAGCGGTTTCAACTTCAGTACAGACTCAGGAAACGCCCTTGGCTACCGCGATCCTTTTGCGCTGAAGAACTAACACGGCACACTGTGGTCTGGACAGTAGAACGATTTTTAAAGAAGTGGACAAAGCATGAACAAATGGAGTCACGCCCTCATCACTGGCGTTTTAGTGTTGCTTACACCTTTTTCCCACGCAGCACCCAAAGAGCTGGATCGCGTGGTCGCTGTAGTTAACGACGGGGTCGTGCTGAACAGTGATATGGAAGCCATGCGTCGTACCGTGACGCTGAACGCACAACAAAATGAGCGTCAACTGCCACCAGCCTCCGTGTTGGAAGAGCAAATGCGCGAACGCTTAATTGTCGAAGAGCTGCAATTACAAGAAGCGAAGCGTTTAGGCATTCAAATTGACGATAGCCAGCTACAACAGGCAATTACTAATATCGCCAAAGAACAGTCGCTGAGCCTCGATGAGCTGCGCAAACAAGTTAGCGTGCAAGGCACCTCTTGGGCGCAATACCGCGAACAAGTGCGCCGCGAGCTGACCATTTCAGAAGCACGCAATGCCCAAGTGCGTCGTCGGATCAGCATTTTGCCTCAAGAAGTCGAATCCTTGGCCAAGCAGCTGAACGAACAACAACTGCAAAAAGTGCGCTACAAGCTGTCTCACATCCAACTAAAACTGGATGATGACGCGGATAAAGCCACGCGCGRAGCCGTGAAAAAGCAAGCATTTGAGCTTGTCGACAAACTGCGTCACGGTGGAAAAGTTGCCGATTTAGCCATGGCATACTCGAAAGGGCCGAAAGCGCTCGACGGGGGAGATTGGGGCTGGCTACGTTTAGAGGAAATGCCGACCATCTTTGCCGACCAGATCAGTAACCAAGGGAAAGGTGCCATTATTGGTCCCTTCCGCAGTGGTGTGGGCTACCATATTCTTAAAATCACCGATGTAGAAGGACTCGAGACCGTCGCGGTGACTGAGGTTAAAGCGCGTCATATTTTGATTAAGCCATCAATCGTCCTTAGTGACAAAGGTGCGCAAAAAGAGCTGAATGACATCATCGCCCAGATCAAACGGGGTGATCAGAGTTTTGCCGATTTAGCTAAACAGTACAGTGATGACCCTGGCTCGGCCGTCAATGGGGGTGACTTAGGCTGGTCAACCACAGATGTCTATGTCCCTGCCTTTAAAGCCAAAGTGGATGCCCTTCCACAAGGCCAGATCAGCGAGCCATTCAAAACAGTACATGGCTGGCATATTGTTGAAGTCACCGACCGTCGCGAAGTGGATAAAACCGATGCAGCGGTGAAAAACCGAGCCTATCGTATGCTGTTTAACCGCAAGTTTAACGAAGAAGCACAAGCATGGTTGCAAGAGTTACGCGCCGGTGCGTACGTTGAGGTACTCGGCGATGACCGTTAAGCGTATTGCCATCACCCCGGGAGAGCCTGCGGGGATTGGCCCTGATTTAATTTTAGCGATGGCACAACATCCTTGGCCACACCAACTGGTGGTGGTGGCCAATCGAGACATGTTGGCAGCACGCGCCAAGACACTTGGTCTATCAGTGACGCTTGAGCACTACGACGCCACGCAGCCAGCCACGCCACACCAAGCCGGTACGCTGATTGTCGAAGATATACCGCTCGGCGCGCCTGTTGTAGCGGGCCGCTTAGATGAAGCCAATGGCCGCTACGTGCTTGAAACACTGACACGCGCTGCTGAAGGGAATCTCAACGGTGAATTTGCTGCCATTGTCACTGGCCCCGTTCACAAAGGCATTATCAACCGTGCTGGTGTTTCATTTAGCGGTCATACGGAGTTTTTTGCTCAACACGCGAACGTCAATCAGGTCGTGATGATGCTGGCCACTGAAGGCTTGCGTGTCGCACTCGTGACTACCCACATCCCGCTCGCCTACGTCGCCAAAGCGATCACCCGGGAGCGTCTGCATGATGTGATTGCGATTTTGCATCAAGACTTGCAAGAGAAATTCGCCATCAAGCAGCCACGTATTTATATCTGTGGTCTCAACCCACACGCAGGGGAAGACGGCTGTCTGGGTCGCGAAGAAATTGACATCATTGAACCTGCGCTCGACGAGTTACGCGAGCAAGGGATGGACTTGGTCGGACCGCTCCCTGCTGATACGCTTTTCCAAGAGAAATATCTGCAAGATGCCGATGCTGTACTGGCGATGTATCACGACCAAGGCTTACCTGTGTTAAAATTCAAAGGATTTGGGCGCTCAGTGAATATCACCTTGGGTCTCCCTTTTATCAGAACATCAGTAGATCATGGTACCGCACTGGATTTAGCAGGTACTGGTACGGCGGATACAGGAAGCCTGCGGACGGCCATCTCCCACGCCATTGAATTAGTAGATAGCAAAGCATGAGCGATAAAGTCCACCAAGGCCACCGCGCCAGAAAACGTTTCGGACAAAACTTCCTAAACGACCCTTACATCATTGACGGCATTGTTTCGGCCATCAATCCGCAATCCGGTGAAAATCTGGTTGAGATTGGTCCGGGCCTGGGCGCGTTGACTGAGCCTGTCACCGAGCAAGTGGATCATTTAAACGTGGTCGAGCTTGACCGCGATCTGGCCGCCCGCCTGCGTAGCCACCCATTTATGGCCAGCAAGTTAACCGTTCACGAAGCGGATGCGATGCAGTTTGATTTTGCCGAGCTTGCCAAGCAAGGGCCTTTGCGGATTTTYGGTAATCTGCCTTACAACGTCTCGACCCCTTTGATGTTCCATCTGTTTTCATTTGCAGGCCATGTGCAAGACATGCACTTTATGTTGCAAAAGGAAGTGGTAAACCGCTTGGCGGCGGGTCCAGGAACCAAAGCGTACGGTCGATTAACCGTTATGGCGCAATATTACTGTCAGGTCATTCCGGTACTAGAAGTCCCACCCAGCGCGTTTAAACCTGCGCCTAAAGTGGACTCGGCTGTGGTTCGCCTCATCCCACACAAAACGCTGCCGCACCCTGCAACGAGCATGCAATGGTTAGAGCGCGTTTGTCGTGAGGGCTTCAACCAACGCCGAAAAACCATACGTAACGGTTTCAAATCCTTGGTGAGTGTGGACACACTGACCGAGCTCGGTATTGACCCTAGTTTGCGACCGGAGCATTTGACGCTGGAGCAGTTTGTCAACTTGGCAAACTGGCTGGACGCCAACCATCAACAATAAACAGGAGCCTTGACTTGCAAGCCACCGATAACCCGCAATTCGAGATTAATATCGCGACCCAATACGTCGAAGATCAATCCGAGCCGGACAACGAGCGCTTTGTGTTTTCTTACACCGTCACCATTAAAAACCAAGGTGATGCGCCCGCACAGTTGATGCGACGCAAGTGGTTAATCACAGATGCCAACGGTAAAGAGCTCGAGATTGAGGGCGAAGGGGTGGTGGGAGAGCAACCCAGTATTGCCGCGGGAGAAAAGTATACCTATACCAGTGGCACCATCATTGAAACGCCTGTGGGCGTGATGCAGGGTTTCTATACCATGCAAGATCAAGCCGATAACCAGTTTAAAGTGGAAATTGAGCCGTTCCGCCTCGCGCTCCCTAACATTCTTCACTAACGTCCCTCAAGGAGGCCACACATGGCTACCTATCTTATCGGGGATATTMAAGGTTGTTACCAAGAACTGCGCGCGCTGTTGGCGCGCGTTGATTTCTCCCCCGCTCACGATACCCTCTATGTCGCGGGTGATTTGGTCGCTCGCGGACCGGACTCCTTATCCGTGTTGCGCTATCTTCATACGCTCGGCGCGTCAGCCAAGATAGTCCTTGGCAACCACGATCTGCATCTATTAGCCGTTGCACACGGGATTAAACCGGCCAAGCCAAAAGACCGTACCCAGCCGATCCTCGACGCGCCAGACCGAGAAACATTGCTTCAATGGTTAGCGGCTCAGCCTCTGTTAATCGACGAATCAGCGCGAGACGACGGTGGCTTTTTGCTGACCCACGCGGGGGTTAGCCCACAATGGGATAAAGCGACGGCTGTCGCCTGCGCGCGTGAAGTCGAAGCCATACTGCACAGCAATGAGCAAGCGTGGTTATTACGACATATGTATGCGGATCAACCCGATCACTGGGAGGATACGCTGGAAGGCCTGCCTCGCTACCGCTATATCATTAATAGTTTGACCCGGATGCGATTTTGCTGGCCCGATGGTCGCCTCGATATGCAATGCAAGCTACCTCCCGCGAAAGCGGCAGATACTGGACTCATCCCTTGGTTTGAGGTGGCGCGCCAACAACCACTGGGACACGCGATTGTGTTCGGCCATTGGGCGGCTTTAGGGGGAACCATCCAGCCCGGCTTATACGGGCTGGATACAGGCTGTGTTTGGGGCGGTGAGTTAACCTTGCTGCGTTGGGAAGACAAGGTTTGCTTTACCCAACCAGCGCTCAATGACGGTGCTTAACCACGCTCCCAAACCGTAAAAGTCAGTGGGTAGGCGTTTTTCTCGTCCGGTGCATGAGTTTCACTGGCCACTTGCGTCCACCCTTCACCCCAGTCGGGGAAACGAGTATCGCCTTCAACATGGGTGTCGATAAAGGTGAGATACAAGCGATCCGCGCGCGGCAAAAACGCGTCATAAATGGTCCCACCGCCAATCACCATCACCTCAGCCACATCGCCCACCGCGGCCAGCGCCTGCTCAGGCGAAGCGACCACGGTCACGCCGTCTGGTTGATAGTCAGGATCGCGGCTGATCACAATATTGGTACGCTTTGGTAAAGGGCGGCCAATCGACTCAAAGGTTTTACGCCCCATCACCACAGGATGCCCTAGGGTGGTGCGCTTAAACCACGCTAAATCAGCCGGCAAATGCCAAGGCATCTGGTTATCTTTTCCAATTACTCGGTCTTTTGCCATTGCGGCAATTAAGCTGACTCGCATTACGCTGGCCTCATTGAATTAAATCACTGGTCGGCGACGATAAAATAATAACCCCGGCATCGCAAGACCAATGGCTAATGCGGCCAAGATAAACCCAGCGCTAATCAAATTCTCCATCAAACTGGCCCACAAGGCCGGCGTGTATCCTTGGTTATTGATAGTCACCAAGGCGATCATCGCTTTAAACGCGTAAACGCCGGGGATCATGGGAATAATGGCGGCGACGGTAAATACCTTAGGATGGGCCAGAAAGCGCTGAGACCAATACACCCCTAAAAACCCGATGGTGGTGGCGCCCGCGAGCGTCGCCCACTCGATAGCCATACCCGACTCCATCAATACAAACCTTAGCCCATGACCAATCGCGCCGCCGTAAGCGCAGTATTTGAGCGCCTTGGCAGGCACATTGAAGACCAAGGCAAACCCTACCGCGGGGATCATGGCAAAAAACATATCTTCCAATAGGGCAAGCAGCAAACTCATAACCACCCCCATGCACCGACAAGATTCATCGCCCCAACAATACCGAGCGCGGTGGCGAGGGTCAGTAACGACGCCATGGTCCAGCGTGCAATCCCCATATCGACAAACCCTTTCACCATGTCAGAGACCGCGTTAATGAGCGGATAACCCGGCACCAACATCAACACCGACGATGCCATGATCAGAAAAGGTTCATTGCCCCAATTCATCACCGTCCCCACGCTTGAAATTAAGGTGGTCACCATGGCGGTAAGCGCAAAAGTGAGCAAAGGATTAAACTGACGGTGGGCAAGTAGTTGGCGCACACGCATGCCGCACGCCGATGCGACAAAGGTTAAGGCAAAGATAACCGCATCACCACCGGCCAACCGGCTAAACGCGGCACAGGAAAGCCCTATCATGCCCACCACTAGCCAAGGAGGATAACGATGAGGCTTGATGCGGGTGAGACGCTTACGCACCGCTGGCGCGTCGAGAATGCCCTTTTCCGCGAGGATCACCGTGCGCTGAATATCCGTTACCACCTGCATATTGATCCCGCGGTCGGGGCACTGTCTCGCAGTGGTAATGCAATGGCCGCGGTTCAAGGTGGTGACAACCAATGAACTGGCTGATAGCGCGAGCTCGACACTGTCTAGCCCCAACGCTTTGCCCAAGCGAATGCTGACATCGCTCACCAGTTTACTCTCTGCACCATGTTGCAAAAGTCGCTGCCCGACTTCTATGACCAAACGTGAAATCGCACGCTGTTCTGGTTCGGTTAACCGTCTCGTCACCCGCTATCCCTCTCGCCTTTATCTACTGTCGCAGTATTGATGAATAACTGCTTAAGATCTTTGATGCAAATAAAACACCTCCGATTTCCTTGTCGGAATTAGGCAGCGTACCTTTTTCTGCGCTCAGCCAATACAGCGGCGATCAAACATGGCGACGATAGGCATAAAAAAACCGCTGCTCGTGAGCAGCGGTTGTCAGATTAAGGCTTGTAGATGATTTCGACGTCGTAGTCGTCTTCATCCCAATCGTCCCAATCATCGTCGTCATCGTCCGACTGATTGAGTTTCTTCTCGTGGTAATCATCCCACTTGAAGGCCACCGTTTCATCCTCTGGTTCAACCTCTGGCGTCGGTGCCGGTAAGGTATCAATAAAGCCCATCAGATCGTAAATCAGTGGCTGGACGTTCGCCTTGTTGATCGCAGAGATCGCGTAATATTTATCATCCCACGCGAGCGCCTCTAACACACGGTCGATTTGCTCTTGCGCCTGCTCTTCTGGCATGAGGTCGACTTTGTTAAAGACCAACCAACGCGGCTTATCTGCCAGCTTCTCACTGTATTGGTTTAACTCATCAATGATGGTAAACGCATTGTCGACCGGATCGGTACCATCCACAGGCATTAGATCAATCATGTGCAACAAGACACGGCAGCGCTCAAGGTGTTTCAAGAAGCGAATACCCAGTCCCGCGCCATCGGCAGCCCCTTCAATCAGGCCCGGAATATCCGCCACAACAAAGCTTTTATCGGCAGCGACACGGACCACGCCAAGGCTTGGCACCAAGGTGGTAAAGGGGTAATCAGCGACCTTTGGTTTAGCTGCCGACACCGCGCGAATAAAGGTTGATTTACCCGCATTCGGCAAGCCTAACATGCCCACATCGGCGAGGAGCAACAGCTCTAGGCGCAGCTGACGGACTTCCCCTTTAGTCCCCATGGTTTTTTGGCGTGGCGCGCGGTTGACGGATGATTTGAATCGGGTATTACCCAACCCATGGAAGCCGCCTTTTGCCACCATGACTTTCATGCCATTTTGGGTCAAATCGGCAATCACTTCACCAGTATCTTCATCGACAGCACGGGTACCAACAGGCACATTCAGCACCAAATCATCACCGCGTTTGCCGGTACAGTTACCACCGCGACCATTTTCACCACGCCCTGCGGCATGAAAGCGCTCGAATTGGTAATCAATCAGGGTGTTAAGGTTCTCGTCGGCGAGCAGGTATACATCACCGCCATCGCCACCGTCGCCGCCATCTGGGCCCCCTTTGGGCACATACTTTTCACGTCGGAAGCTGACGGTACCATTGCCGCCGTCACCCGCGTCTACGCGAATTATCGCTTCATCTACAAACTTCATGCTAACTTCTCCGCACCAGCGGCCAGAAACATCTCGTTCCCGGGCTGCTAGCCTTATCCCAGATTGGTGTGTGGCGATCTTATCGATCTTAGGATCAATTTTCAGCCTTGGCTGACTTTCTGCTTACCGTGGATTGGCGGCGGCTCGACGAGGGATCACCAGACACAATAAAAAGCCCCGCCAAGTGGCAGGGCTTCAAAATTCGCTTGGCGTTGAAACTTATTCAGCTTCGATAGTAACGAATTTACGGTTCTGAGGACCTTTAGTCTCGAACTTCACTTTACCGTCGGTCAAAGCGAATAGAGTGTGGTCTTTACCGCAACCTACGTTAGTACCTGCGTGGAATTTAGTACCACGCTGACGCACGATGATGTTACCTGCTAGAACAGACTCACCACCGAAACGCTTAACACCTAGACGTTTACTTTCTGAATCGCGGCCGTTTTTAGTAGAACCGCCAGCTTTTTTGTGTGCCATCTCTTCTCTCTCCTAACTCTTAAGCGCTGATGCCAGTGATTTTCACTTCAGTGAACCACTGACGGTGGCCCATTTGCTTGCGAGAATGTTTACGACGACGGAATTTGACGACTTTCACTTTATCGCCACGACCGTGGGTAACAACTTCCGCTGTTACTTTACCGCCACTAACAAATGGCGCGCCAACTTTAACGTCTTCGCCGTTTGCTACTAGCAGCACGTTGTCAAATTCAACACTTTCGCCAGTTTCAACGTCTAGCTTTTCCAAGCGAATAGTCTGGCCTTCGCTTACTCGGTGTTGCTTACCACCACTTTGGAAAACTGCGTACATGGTTTACTCCGCATTTCCGCACGGCCTACTGCGTTTAATATTTGAGCAGTAAGGGGTGCGCATATAATTCATCAATAGGGCGCGAATTCTACGGTAGAAATTGATTTGAGGCAAGAGGGGATCGCAAGAAAATTGGTGAAAAGCTGCTCAGCATAGATTCCCACACTTTTTGCAGGCCTGAGAGCTATCTCGTCGCACGTGATTTGGTGTACCATTGATACCTTAAACACCCGCGCTAACGCCGATACTGACCCTGAAAGTACGCCAACGCTGATACGTCATGCGTCTTTCAACCATCACGTCGTAGAAACGTGCAGTTTTGTGGCGGCAAGCAAGCAACTAGGACAAAGCCCGGATTTTATTCATGGATTTCAAATCAATCCAAGCCTTGATCAGTGATGACATGGCGCAGGTCGATCAAAAAATACTGGCTCAACTCAATTCTGACGTCGCGCTTATTAACCAACTTGGCTTTTACATCGTAAACAGCGGGGGTAAGCGCTTACGCCCTATGTTGGCGGTTCTTGCGGCGAGAGCCCTTGGGTATCAAGGTGAAAAACACACCACAGCGGCTGCGTTTATTGAGTTTATTCATACCGCTACCTTGCTTCATGATGATGTGGTCGATGAATCGGATTTGCGCCGTGGCAATGCAACGGCCAATGCCATGTTCGGTAATGCCGCCAGTGTGCTGGTCGGCGACTACATCTACACCCGCTCATTCCAAATGATGACCAGTCTGCGCTCATTGAAGATATTGGATCTGATGAGTGAGGCCACCAATGTGATTGCCGAAGGGGAAGTGCTGCAGTTAATGAACTGTAACGACCCGAATACCACCGAAGCGAGCTACATGCAGGTGATCTACTCTAAAACCGCACGTCTTTTTGAGGCAGCGACCCAGGTCGGGGCCATTCTCAACGACGCGGATCCGGAGACAGAAAAAGCCTTCCAAGATTATGGCCGCTATTTGGGAACGGCGTTTCAGCTGATTGATGATGTCATGGACTACACCAGCGCGGATGACGAAATGGGCAAGCATGCCGGCGATGATCTAGCCGAAGGGAAACCGACGCTCCCCTTGCTGCATGCGATGCAACACGGCACTGAGCATCAATCGGCTATGATCCGCGAAGCCATTGAGAAAGGGAATGGACGGGACAAACTCGAGACGATTTTGGCCTGCATGGACCAATGTGGCTCCTTGTCCTACACCCGTGAGCGTGCAGAGCAAGAATCAGAAAAGGCGATTCGCGCCCTAGATGGTTTAGCGGATTCGGATTACAAGGCCGCCTTAGTCGCGTTGGCAAAATTGGCGGTTAACCGGAATAAGTAACCACAAGCGTCTATCGCTATTTAGCGACAAGCAAGCATAAAAAACGGCGCATATCGCGCCGTTTTTTCATCGATGAAGGGGCTATTTCGCCGCGAATTCTTCACCCATTTGAATGTCTTTACGCAAGGTGTCGAGCATATCGTCCATGGCTTTTTGCTCAAACGCGCTCAGCTCACCGATGCTCAAGATCTCTTCCACACCGTTTTTACCCAGACGCACCGGTTGGGCAAAGAAGCGCGCGTGCTGACCATCGCCTTCCACGTAGGCACACTCCACCACATTTGACTCACCTTGTAGCGCGCGCACTAGAGATAGGCCGAAACGGCAAGCTGCTTGCCCCATCGACAAGGTCGCAGAGCCGCCACCTGCTTTGGCTTCGACAACTTCTGTGCCCGCATTTTGGATACGTGGCGTAAGTGCTGCGACTTCTTCGTCAGTAAAGCTCACTCCTTTCACCTGAGACAGCAAAGGCAAAATGGTAACGCCTGAGTGACCGCCGATCACCGGAATGGAAACCTCACGAGGATCCATGCCTTTTAGCTCACCAATAAAGGTTTCAGAGCGAATCACATCCAAGGTGGTGACGCCGAACAATTTGTTTTTATCGTAGACGCCTTTGGCTTTGAGGACATCCGCTGCAATCGCCACTGTCGTGTTCACTGGGTTGGTGATAATACCGACACACGCTTTCGGGCAAACATCGGCAATTTTTTCCGCCAAGGACTTAACAATACCGGCGTTTACGTTGAACAGATCTGAGCGGTCCATGCCTGGCTTACGGGCGACGCCAGCAGAAATCAAGACCACGTCTGCGCCTTCCAGCGCTGGGGTTGGGTCTTCACCGCTGTAGCCTTTAATAGAAACCGGGGTTGGGATATGGCTTAAATCCACAGCTACCCCAGGGGTAACCGGTGCGATATCGTACAGAGCCAAGTCGGAACCCGCTGGCAGGTTATTTTTTAGCAGTAGGGCTAACGCCTGACCAATGCCTCCCGCGGCGCCAATCACAGCAACTTTCATGTCGTTCTCCTTTCGATATTTCTTATAGTCCGGATCCGGTCCGGCTTCTGTTCGGGCACAAATCGCCACGTAATGGTGCGAACTGTGGGCTCATCATATGCCCGCCTATGCGTGCACTCAAGCGTCAAGCGGTGATGATCAGCCAAAGCTCTCATTTTTCTTTTTGCTGCGTTGAAATCGCGTGAATCGAGTTAGGAACAGTGATGCTGTCGCCAATTTGTGGGGTCAGCAATTGCCCTTCGGTGAATGTATATGCAAAATAGCCACTCGTTTGTCATTGCGAGTCAGCCGTCATGCGTAACTCAGAAAAACAAGACCAATTGGTTCGGGCGTTTAAAGCCATCCTCAAAGAAGAAAAGTTCAGTTCTCAGGGCGAGATCGTGGAAGCCTTACGTGCTCAAGGATTTGAGGGCATTAACCAGTCGAAAGTGTCGCGCATGTTGACCAAGTTCGGCGCTGTACGTACCCGAAATGCCAAGATGGAGATGGTGTACTGCCTTCCTATCGAATTAGGCGTGCCGACCACGGGCAGCGCATTGCGCGAGCTGGTGATGGAAATCGACTATAACGAAGCGGTTGTCGTCATTCACACTGGTCCAGGCGCGGCACAATTAATTGCCCGTTTACTGGACTCTCTTGGCAAGGCAGAAGGGATTTTGGGCGCCGTCGCTGGGGATGACACCATCTTTATCACACCAACCCGTGGCACCACCACAGAGGCACTTTTTGAAGCCGTCTGTGACCTGTTTGAATACCACTACTAATCTTTTTATCAGGCAGCGTGATCCCGCTGCCTGTCTGTCTTTTCCCCTCTTTGCTACACACCTTTTCACACAAAAGCGATAACATCCTTTTAATTTTTCTTTATCGCTCTGTTACTATCGGCGTTTGACCGCCAACAATCGATTAACGCATTGGCCACCCATCGGCCCATTATAATTAACGGTTAGGTACTCATCGTTGACACTGATGTCATTGTCTACAGGCTATGCTTTGTGACAGAGAGTACCCTTTTCTCGGGACATTGCTGCCGCTCTCGCGGTGCAAATGATAATAAGGACAAACTGCATGACGAAGACAAGTCAATCGTCTCCTGATGTGCAAGACATGGTCGCGCAAGCGGATACAGGTGCGCGCTCACCTCATGGACTGCCGGGACGCATTTTATGGCTGGTACCACTTTTTTGGTCACTGTTTCAGCTATGGTATGCCTCACCTCTCCCCTTTATGCTCGATTTTGGTGTCCTCAATGACACCGAAGCACGCGCCGTTCACCTCGCTTTCGCGATGTTCTTGGCCTACACCGCTTATCCTGCATTAAAAACCTCTCCCCGCGATCGTATCCCCCTACTCGACTGGGTATTCGCCTTAGCGGGAAGCTTTGCCGCAGGGTATTTATTCTTATTTTATAACGATCTAGCTGGACGCGCCGGCGCTTATACCGACGTGGATATCACGGTCGCAGCCATTGGTATGGTGTTGATGCTTGAGGCGACCCGCCGTGCACTTGGCCCGCCATTAATGGTGGTCGCCGGTGTATTCTTGCTCTACACCTTCGCCGGTCCCTATATGCCGGATGTGATCGCACACAAAGGGGCGAGCTTAAATAAAGCCATGTCGCATCTGTGGCTCACCACCGAAGGGGTTTTCGGGGTGGCGCTGGGCGTCTCTACCTCGTTTGTATTCCTGTTTGTCCTATTCGGGGCATTACTCGATCGTGCCGGTGCTGGCGGCTACTTCATTAAAGTGGCCTTCTCACTACTCGGTCACATGCGCGGTGGCCCCGCCAAAGCCGCAGTGGTCGCGTCCGGCCTGTCCGGTTTAGTCTCGGGTTCATCAATTGCCAACGTAGTGACTACCGGAACCTTTACCATTCCGTTGATGAAACGTGTGGGTTTCCCGAGCCATAAAGCCGGCGCGGTTGAGGTAGCCGCCTCGACCAATGGCCAGCTCACCCCACCCATTATGGGAGCAGCAGCATTCTTGATGGTGGAATACGTGGGAATTTCCTACGTCGAGGTGATTAAAGCCGCACTGCTTCCTGCACTGATCTCTTACATTGCCTTAATTTACATCGTGCACTTAGAAGCGTGTAAGGCTGGGATGCAGGGCCTACCGCGCCGCCACACCAGCACCTTGCTACAAAAACTGTTCTCATTTATGACCGTGTTTGTGGGCTTACTGGTCCTCAGCGCTGCGGTCTATTACGGTATCGGTTGGACCAAAGATGTGTTCGGTGCCATGGCAACCGTTATCATTGGCCTGCTGACACTAATCGCTTATGTGCTGTTGGTGCGCTATTCCGCTCAGTACAAATCCGAAGCGGCAGAAGACCCTGCTGCCGCCGATTTGTCCGAAGTGCCGGAGCCAGGCCCAACCGTGCGTTCTGGCTTGTACTATTTGTTGCCTATTGGCGTATTGGTTTGGTGTTTGACCGTCGAACGCTTCTCACCGGGTTTGTCCGCATTTTGGGCGACCGTGTTTATGATTTTTATCATTCTCACCCAGCGCCCGCTGATTGCTTACTTCAATCAACGGACCAACTTTAAAGAAGAAATCCGCGACGGTGTGGTCGATCTGGCCGAAGCCTTTGTGACCGGTGCGCGTAACATGATTGGTATCGGTGTTGCCACCGCAGCTGCGGGGATTGTGGTGGGTACCGTCACCCTCACTGGCATCGGTCTAGTGATGACGGACTTTGTCGAGTTTATCTCCGGCGGCAACATCTTCTTAATGCTGCTGTTTACCGCGGTCATCAGCTTGCTATTGGGGATGGGTCTACCGACTACCGCCAACTATATCGTGGTCTCCACGCTGATGGCGCCCGTGATTGTTACCTTAGGCGCACAACAAGGGCTGATCATTCCCTTGATCGCGGTACACTTGTTCGTGTTCTACTTTGGTATCCTTGCCGATGACACACCACCGGTCGGCTTGGCCGCCTTTGCCGCGGCGGCCATTGCTAAATCCGACCCGATACGTACCGGTGTGCAGGGCTTTACCTACGACATCCGTACCGCCATCCTGCCGTTTATGTTTATTTTCAACACCCAGTTGTTGTTGCTAGACCTAGAGGGCCCTATTCACCTGATCTTAACTGTGGTGTCGGCAACCATCGCGATGCTGGCTTTTTCCGCCGCAACACAAGGGTGGTGGCTCACTAAGAATAAATGGTGGGAAACCGCACTGCTTCTAGTGATCACCTTCTCGCTCTTCCGTCCTGGCTTTTGGTGGGACGAAGTATACCCACCGACCACCAGCTATCCGGGCACTGAATTAGTGCGTATCGCAGGCACCTTGCCTGAAGGCGAGCCGTTACAGCTTGAAGTGGAAGGGGAAAACTTCTTTGGCGAGCAGATAGCGAAACATGTCGTGCTCCCCATCGATCACAGCTTGGAAAGCGGCGAAGCACGCGTCAGTGACACAGGCCTCATGCTCCGTGAAGAAGATGGCAAACTCTTGGTAGATATGATTCAGTTTGGCAGTGATGCAGACAAAGCAGGCATCGATTTTGATTGGCAAATCAAAGCCGTGACTGTCGACAATGTCCGCCCATGGAAAGAATGGGTCTTCGTGCCAACTTTGTTGCTCTTGGCATTACTCGGCTGGAATCAACGCCGTCGCATTCGCCAAGCCTAGTGTTAAGGGCACGTGTTTTACCGCGTGCCCTTTTCTTTTTTAGACCGTAAAGGATATCGCTATGTATAAACACATCTTGGTTCCGGTTGACCTCAATGATGAGAGCTTTGCTGACAAGGCCGTCGATCATGCCGTCTGGCTGGCCAGTCAATCTGGCGCAAAAATACACCTACTGACTGTGCTGCCGGGCATTCATAATTCGATGGTGGCCTCTTATTTCCCCGAAGACGCCGCCAACAAAATGAAACGCGATATGAAGCGAAACTTACAAGGCTTTGCGGATAAATACGTGCCAAAAACCATCGCCTGTGAGGTGTCGATCGCGGAAGGAAAGCCTTACAAGGGGATCATTAAAACCGCCGAGCGTATTGGCTGCGATCTCATCGTGATGCCAAGCCACAAACGTTCACGCGTCAATAAGATGATGCTCGGCTCCGTCGCCGCCAAAGTGCTCGAAGGGGCGACAGTGCACGTGATGGTACTCAAACCTTAGTGTGTAGTGCTCAGGCATGCCTGCGCTTGCCTGAGCGCCGTTCATCGTTCGCGTTGATCATAGCCCCAACGTGGTACCAGCTGTTGCTCTGCGCCGATATGATCCAAAATACGCGCCACCATAAAGTCGACGAGATCGTCTATTGACTGGGGTTGATGATAAAAACCCGGCGCAGCTGGCATAATCGTCACCCCCATTTGCGACAGCTTGTGCATGTTCTCAAGATGCAAGGTCGAAAATGGCGTCTCACGCACCACCAACAGAAGTTGTCCGCGCTCTTTGAGCACCACATCCGCCGCCCGTTCAATCAAGTTATCGGACAAACCATGCGCAATCGACGCCAATGAACCGGCGGAGCAAGGGCATACCACCATTTGCTTCGGTGCCGCTGACCCTGAGGCAACTGGCGACAACATCAATAAGAAAACCTGATAATCCTGCGCGAGCAGGCATTCGAGCAAACGTAGCCCGTATGGCGCGCCAGATGCACCTGTCCACGCCAGAGTGATGCGTTTATCCGCCATGCTTTTCCCCTTTATCGCCGAGCGCTTTAAGCAGCTTGTCGTGAATACCACCAAAGCCACCATTACTCATCACCAACACGGTATCGCCTGCTTGGGCTTGCTCACATAAAGCGGTCACCAACCCATCAATATCGGCATGAATTTGCGCCGGCTGCTCGCAGCTATCCACCACCGCTTCAAGCGACCAATCCAGCCCTTGGGGTTGGAACAAGAACACTTGGTCAGCACGAGCCAATGACGCCGCCAAGGTGTCTTTGTGAACCCCTTGCTTCATGGTATTGGAACGTGGCTCTAACACCGCCAGAATACGGCCATTACCGACTTTCGCACGTAACCCCTCAAGGGTCAGTCGAATCGCCGTCGGGTGATGAGCAAAGTCATCATACACAGTGACACCGGCTTGCTCGCCGCGCCACTCTAGGCGTCGCTTGGTATTGATAAAGGTCTCGAGCGACTGACAGGCTAAGTCAGGCGTCACACCCACATGACGCGCTGCCGCAATGGCCATTAACGCATTACGCACATTATGATCGCCAACCAAGTCCCAGTTCACATCCCCAACATGCTCGCCGGCAAAATACACCGAAAAATGATTGCCGGCTGGATCTTTTTTCACCGTCTGCCATTGTCCATCTGGTCCTGCATAAACGCATTCACTCCAGCACCCCATGGCAAGCGTCTCTGCGACATTGGCATCGTCCGAGGGCGCAATGATTTGCCCAATCCCCGGCACAGTTCGCACCACGTGGTGGAATTGCTTTTGAATCGCGGCCAAATCATCAAATATGTCGGCATGGTCGAACTCAAGGTTGTTGATCACCAAGGTTTTCGGTTGGTAATGAACAAACTTGGAGCGTTTATCAAAAAACGCGCTGTCATATTCATCGGCTTCTACCACAAAAAATGGGCTATCGCCCAATCGTGCCGAGCCATTAAAATTCCCCGCGACACCGCCAATCAAGAAACCGGGCGCGTAGCCACAATCTTCTAAGATCCATGCCAACATGCTAGCGGTAGTGGTTTTACCATGTGTGCCAGAAACCGCCAGCACCCAGCGGTCTCGTAATAAGAAATCATGCAACCATTGCGGGCCTGACGTATACGGCAAGCCTTGGTTTAGTACCGCCTCAACACAGGGATTGCCACGACTCATTGCATTACCAATCACCACAAGGTCCGGAACGGGGGCAAGCTGAGCCGGATCATAACCTTCGATAATCTCAATACCCTGAGATTCGAGTAACGTACTCATCGGGGGGTAAACATGGCTATCAGAGCCGGTCACCCTGTGCCCCAATTGTTTTGCGAGCATCGCGGCGCCACCCATAAAGGTGCCACAGATGCCGAGAATATGAATATGCATAGCGTTCACTGTGTTGTATTGGTTACTCAGCCATCCGGCATAAGGCTGTCATTATGCCTTGGATTGGCGCTTGGGTCTTATCGCTTGCGTACATCTGACATGGTTTTTATGTGGCGATCACACTTCCCTTGCTCCATGTATTTCTTCAGTACGATTAAAAAGTCGCTGGCGCTAGAATATCCGCGATTTTAAGAGGCAGCTGACTGCCCATGTATCCGATTGCACCAGAAAGAAAGTTCATCATCATTAAGGATTGAGAATGCCCGACATTAAGACCCTCGGCGAGTATATTGTTGAGAAACAGCACGCCTTCCCGCACGCCAGCGGTGATTTATCTTCTCTTCTCGCCTCCATCCGTCTGGCCGCCAAAATTGTTAACCGTGAAGTCAACAAAGCCGGTCTGGTCGATATTGCCGGCGCGATTGGCACAGAAAACGCACAAGGCGAAGAGCAGCAAAAGCTCGATGTCTACGCCAACGAAAAGTTTAAAGCCGCCATGGAAGCCCGCGACCACGTCTGTGGTGTCGCCAGTGAAGAAGAAGACGAAGCGGTTATTTTCAACAAGCAACTCAACCGCAATGCCAAGTATGTGGTCCTCATCGACCCACTGGATGGCTCCTCTAACATTGATGTGAATGTGTCTGTTGGCACCATTTTCTCTATCTACCACCGTGTATCGCCGGTGGGTACTCCCCCCACCGAGGAAGACTTCTTGCAGCCCGGCCACCGCCAAGTGGCTGCCGGTTATGTCATTTACGGCTCATCAACCATGTTGGTTTACACCACAGGCGATGGCGTGCACGGTTTTACCTATGACCCGTCGCTTGGGCTATTCTGCTTGTCGCATGAAAACATGACCATTCCTCAAGACGGTAACATCTACTCGATTAACGAAGGGAACTACATCAAATTCCCACAAGGCGTCAAAAAATATATCAAGTACTGTCAAGAAAACGTCCCTAATGAGAAGCGTCCCTACACCTCACGCTATATTGGCTCTTTGGTCGCGGACTTTCACCGCAACCTGCTAAAAGGCGGTATTTACTTATACCCCAGCACACTCGCATATCCCAACGGCAAGCTACGCTTGCTTTACGAGTGCAACCCAATGGCGTTTATTATTGAGCAAGCTGGTGGTAAAGCGACCGATGGTACCCAGCGCATCATGGATATCGATCCGAAAGAGCTGCACCAACGCGTGCCTTTCTTTGTCGGCTCCAGCAATATGGTGGACAAAGTCGGTGAATTCCTCGAACACTACCCCGATCACGACGATAACTAAGTGCAGTAAGACGGTGAGATTTCACCGCAAATCATGATTAAGAGGCGACCACGGCGGTCGCCTCTGTTATTTTCACGCTCGGTGGTTATAATTGGCACACACTTTTTTGATAAACAAAAGGACATCCCATGAGCCTGAACCAGGTCCCAGCGGGCAAAGATCTGCCTGAAGATATTTATGTGGTGATTGAAATTCCTGCCAACGCCGATCCAATTAAGTACGAAGTCGACAAAGACAGCGGCGCCGTATTCGTTGATCGCTTCATGGCAACGCCTATGTTCTATCCATGTAACTATGGCTATGTAAACCACACTTTGTCTTTGGACGGCGACCCAGTTGACGTGCTGGTTCCAACCCCATTCCCATTGGTACCCGGCTCAGTGATCCGCTGTCGCCCTGTTGGTGTGCTAAAAATGACCGACGAGTCTGGTGAAGATGCCAAAGTGATCGCGGTACCGCACAGCAAGCTGACCAAAGAGTACGATCACGTGAAAGACGTGAACGACCTGCCTGAGCTGCTAAAAGCACAAATCACGCACTTCTTCGAGCGCTACAAAGAGCTAGAAGCCGGCAAATGGGTGAAAGTAGACGGTTGGGAAGATGCCCAAGCGGCAAAAGACGAAATCCTGTCTTCATTTGAGCGCGCGCAAAAATAATCGTGCCATCGCCATGAAGCTAGAAGCCCGCGTCAACACGCGGGCTTTTTCTATTTGATCTCAAACTGATAGAGCAGATCCACCGCCTGATCGACACCGGACACTGCTTCAAGGTAGAGATCTTTCATCAATCGATAGCGTACCGTGAACACCCCTATCGCATCAAAGATCCCCACCCCATACTTCACTTCCAAGTCAGGCAGAATATATCCCGAGACCTCGACTTTTTGCTCATCGCCGGCGCCAGAGGTATCGAGAGTGAGATCCTCGACCCCAAACGCCTGACCAATTTCGCCCACCAGTTTGCCACTTTGCGCCAAGCCCAAGCCAATCAGCATCGAGGTCATATTGGCATCACCGGCGCCAGCATCAAGCGCGCGGCCGCGTAACAAGTATGACAAGGCATTGGCCTGTGAACCGGCCGGGTCCATAAATACAGTCGCCACCGGCTCATCGGCAGGCCCTGTGAGTCGAATCCCCGCGATCACATCGCCCTCAGTGCGCTCGGGATTACGAATCGCTTCGACTTGCAAATACGGCTGATCCGCGGGGCCATTAAATAGGATCTCCCCTTTACGGATAATCAAATCTTGTCCAAATGAGCGATAGGTCCCTTCCAGCAAGCTCACGTTGCCCACAATCAAGGCGCCTTTGCGGTTGTTCTTAATGTTAAGTTCACCTGCCAAACGCGACTTCAAGCCAAACGCTGCCAGCCGTACTTCATCGCCAAGCACTAAGCGCACATCCGTGACCAAATTAAAGGGAACCGCGTCTTTTTGTTCCGCGTCTTCAGGCTCATAATTTTGATTGAGGATCACCGTATCATCCGACACAGTAACGGCTGATTCCGGCAAATGTTCCACTTCAATCCGTCCCCATGGCACCTCAATATCGCCGCGAATCGCCACTTGTTCGGGGGTTGCTGAAACCGTTAAGTCAGGCGCGACATCAAGACGGACCATCGGAGGCACATTCACCCGCAATGCATCGCCCGCGACATTCAGATTAAATAACCAATCTCTCACGGTCGGCCATCGACCCTCGCCTTTGAGGCGCAAGGTGCCATCGGGTGTAATCAGCTGGCCGGTTAACTGTCCTTGCTGACCATCTAGGTTGACCGTCACCTGTCCGTCATTAACATCAACCGGCGATGATAGCCCTTTCACACGTAATGCGCTGATATCCAGATCGCCAAAGACTTGTGGCAATGCAATCGGGCCTTTAACGCGTAAGTTAGCATTCACTTCGCCATTAACATCGGCTTGTTTGTCGCCGCCGAGTAAGGGTTCCAGTTTGGCAAGTTGCACCGCATTCATGTGCACATTCCCATCAATCGTACGTGTCGACGCTAACAGATCATTCAAGGTAAAGGCTGAGGCCAGTGTGCCGCCCTCAGACAAGGTGAGTGCCAGCGCACCTTGCAGTGCATCTTGATGCCAACGCGCATTGAAGTTGGCATGCTGCCAGCCAATCACCAGTGGCGTGTCGGCCTGCTGGCGCAGATTGCCATCCGCGATATCAATCGAGGCTTGCACATCCGGCGAGGCGTCAGGCTGCCAGCGTGCATGCACCGCGGCATTGGCACGTGTATCAAGTTGCCATTCCGGCGGTAAGAAGGCAGCGATTTGCGCCGCTTCAAAGCCTTCAATTTTAGCGACGACATCACCTTGCTCGCCAATTGTCGCCGGTTGCGATAAGCACAAAGACGTTGATTGCCACTGCCAACAATGTTCGCCAATCTCGGTTTGCATATCGGCGAAGCTGAGCGCAATGGGTGCCGCACTTTGCTGCACAATATCGCCAAGATCGTCCACGTTCACTGATGTATCAAGTAATCGCCCTTTCCAGCCTGTCTCTCGCGCTAACGCGCCTTCAATACGTAACGCGCCAGACGCCGGTGCCCCTTGCCAGCGCAAATCTAGCTGATGGGCCGCTTCATCACCGCGCACAGTTAAATCGAGGTTATCCAAGCGCGCGGTTTGATAGCGTCCGCCCAATACCGACACCGTCAAATCACCACCCAAGCGATCTTTTACGGTCAGATCACCGTCTACCGTTAGCTGATTAATGCGCACATCTTGCCAACGCAATTTCTTAGCATGAATCGCCAGCTTTGCGGTTGGCTGCGCAAACGGCCCGCTAAGTTTCGCATCGCCGCGGATCACACCAGTAAGCATCGGCAAGGATTGCGATAAATCGGCAATATCGACCGACAGTCCCATTTGCCACTCATCACGCACTTGTCCTTGCGCCGTCACTTGGTTGGGGCCGTGTGACAGCGTCAATCCCGGTGTCGACACGCTCGGTTGACCATCGCCATCACGATCATGCGCGTTAAGCGCGCCCGCGACCGCTAGCGGCAGTTTTTGCAACTCCCCATGCACCACCAACGTAGGCACAGATACCTCCCACCCACCTTGGGCCGTTAAGCGGCCACGATGGCTGATTGCGCCGGTTAGATCTCCTGTGATCTCCGGCCATTGCTGCTGAGGTTGGATGTTGGCAAAGCCTAATTCAGCTTGCCAAAAAGGTACGCTGGACCAATCCACGCTGGCACGACCGGCCACCTTACCTCCAAGCGTATTAGCTTCAAGCTGCGAGAGAGTCAGCGCCGTCAGGCTGCCTTTTCCGGCAAGGTTCAGCTGAGTGGTTGGCACGTCAGGGCCATCAACGTCAGTGTGTAAGCCAAGCTGATAGTCAGATAGATCGCCATCGGCGTGAAAGTGTAGCTCGCGCAATGCCGCGATCGTGTCCCCCGTCAGCGGCCACGCCAAGGCTTTGCTGTCCAATTGCACCGCAAAAGGTAAGTTTGCCGCCAGCAGGTTTGCCTCTCCTTCCAATGTCGCCGTCACCGGTCCGCGCGCGGTCGCGTTTAGCTCAAGCGCGGCTAGGCTTCCTGAGGCTGACAGCGATAAAGCTTGGTCTTGAAGGGGAGCAAGGTTATTGGTCAACTGGGCTTGCAAGGTAAGTGGGTACTCACCTTCAAGTATAATATCGCCTGCAAGGCTCGCCGTGCCTTGGGGGGCGGTCACCGAGAAACTATCAATAGTCACCGCACTGCCTCGAACGCTACCCGCCAAAGATAACGCTGAGAGGGTTTGTACTGTGCCCGCTTCAATACGCGTATCTTGCAAGCGAAGCTGCTCCACCTCGATAGCCAGCGGCAGCGCCACCGTGGGTAATTCCAGTCCCGGATAATGCCATGACGGGCTTGCCACCGCGCCATCCGGTTTACCGACCGCTTGGTCGGTGTTTTCTTGAGACTCGGTGTCGCTCGGCAGGCTCACCACCAGCTGCTGCCAATCGCTCGGCGATAGGGTTAAGGTGTCGCCAACAAAATGCACGCCCCCTTGCAGTTGATGCCAACTCACTGACTGCTCGGCAACCTGAATCGCCACATCCTTAAAGGCAAAGGCATTGATATGAATAGGCAACGGCGCTTGGATTGCTGGCGTGGATACGTCTTGCGAGGATGCCTCCTCACTCGCCGGCAAATCAATATCAAGCGTGACGCCCTCCGCGGCCAATTGGTCAATACAAAGCGCAGGCGTCAGTAAGCACTTACCTTGGATAACAAGCCTTAGCTGCTCGGCATTCAGTTGCAGCTGCGTATCATCATAGCGCACCCCTTGCAGCACAAAGCCGGTGAGTAGACTGCCGTCGGCCTCATCGACTGATAGCGCAGGTAGCGCTTTCTGCGCGCCCCACAGCCCAAGCTGCAAACCCACCGGGGTAAAAAGTGCGGCCGCTACCAACCCCACCAAAGAAAAAATACTGATTAACGCAATAAACGTTAGCCTGACTAACCAACGACTCATAACTCAGGCCCTAGCGTAAGGTGTATACGAAAATCATCATCGTCATTATCAAAGCCACGCGCAACATCAAGACGAATCGGGCCTACCGGCGATGACCAGCGAATACCGGTACCCGCCGCACGCTTCCACGATAAATTGTGGGTCCACGCGTCACCACCATCAGCAAATAGTGCCCACCACCAGTTGCCTCCCAGACGATACTGATATTCCAACGTACCGGTTAACATGTAACGGGCGCCACTGAGCTGACCGCTGTCATCGACAGGCGACACGGTCTCGTAGCCATAACCGCGAATACTGTTATCGCCCCCGGCGAAAAAGCGTAACGATGGCGGCGCTTCACTAAACTCTTCAGAAATCAGAGCACCACCATCAACACGTAATAAGCCGCGATGGTTTTTATTGAGACTGCGAATCCACGCACTCCGCCCTTGCAAGCGCACCAAACTAATATCGGACAGCCAAATGGGATCGGCCGCTTCCAATGTAATGGATTGTTTGTCTCCCCAATGCGGCATTAATCCACCGCGAGCGCGGGTGCGGGTAAAATTGATCCCAGGCAGCACCACGCTAACGCTATCTTCATCTTGTCCTTGGGTGTAGTCCTCATAAAGCCAGCGTAACGAGACACTGCGTTGCCAGCCGGTATCATACAGCCAATGCCTGGAAATCGAGGTCGATACCTCGAGGCTGGAGGTATCGCGTTGTTCGGTATTTTGTAACCCTAACTGCACTTGATAATACTCGCGGGAAACATCCTCCAAGGGAACCTTGTAGGTCGAGGTCAACGTCTGCTCGGGCTCAGAAATCGCCAGTGATGTGGTGATACTGTGACCGCGTGAGTTATACCAAGGCTTGCGCCAATTAAACTTGAGCCGCGGGCCAATGTCGGTGGAATACCCAATCCCCGTTTCAAACTTGTTGCGTGCTTCAGGGGTCAGTGTCACCTTGATCGGTACTTCAGTGTCCTCAGCTTCTTCCATATCTGCTTGGACTAGCGCACTGGAAAACCACCCGGTGTTGGCAAGGGCTTGGTTAAACTCACCCAATGCCGAGACCTGATACGGATCGCCCGGTGAAAAGCCACGTAAGGTATCAAGACGCTGCAACTGAATTTGCGAGCTTTGGTAACGAATCGCGCCGAAGTGGTAACGCTTGCCACTGGCAAAGTGCAAACGAATAAACGCTTGTTGGCGGGTGGGAGAGACTTCGAGACGTGTTTGCGTAAAACGACCATCAAAGTATCCCTTTTTCACCGCCAAGCTTTGGATTTGGCTTTTCAGGGATTCATAGTCTCCGTGGTTAAGAATCGCACCCGGTTGCGGCCCGTCAGCCTTGAGAGCATGAAAATCGTCATCCATGCCCGCCTCACCGCTAAACACCACATCCACTTGTGCCAAGCGAACAGGTTTGCCCGGATCAACCTTGACCTCCAGCGTAGCGTCTCCGTCCATTCGCGTAGTGATCTTAGGCTGATAAAACCCCACCGCTTGCAGCGCTTTACGCACATCCTGCTCAACGCGAGCAATAAACCGGTAGGAACCGTCTCGTTCTTCTGGAGCAATCGCGGCTAAATAGGTCTCGACATTGTCTTGTGCAATACCATCGAGCCCTTCAATATCAATGTCGACTTCCGCATGGGCGATGCTAGATATCACGCTGATAGCGATCGCGAATAGGGGGAATAGCCGTATATTCATGCAGTGAGATCCAATACCCGGGTGTCGCCCGGCTAAATTGATGATATCTTGCCATATTACGTGTTGAGCGGGGCAGGATGCCAGCATCATGTTGATGACAAGATGCGGAATCCATGCCTGTATGCCAACCCACTGACGCGCACAGCAGTCCGCTTTGCGCTTTTACACCACAGCAGTCAAAGGATGCCTATGTCGATGCAATCTTCCTTTACCCAACCCGAGAATGCGATAGCCGATCGCACCGACCCGATTGTTCCAGCCGAACCGCACGCGGTATTTAATCAGCCTATCACGGCCACCCCCGCGGCCGGTCAAAAACAGGTTATTTTTGGCATGGGCTGTTTTTGGGGTGCCGAACGCAAATGGTGGCAACAGCCGGGTGTGGTGATGACCTCGGTCGGATACTGTGGCGGCGTCACCCAACATCCGCGTTATCAAGACGTATGCACGGGAAAAACCGGCCATGCCGAAGTGGTCAATGTGATTTTCGACCCGTCCGTGGTGAGTTTAGACACCCTACTGGCGGTGTTCTGGGAAAACCACGATCCGACCCAAGGCATGCGTCAAGGCAATGACATTGGCCCGCAATATCGTTCCGCGATTTACTATTGTGATCCGGCGGACCAAGCCAGCGTCGAGGCAAGTCTGGCGACCTATCAAGCGGCATTGAGAGAGGCCGGCAAGCCCGATGCAGTCACCACTGAGATCGCACCGGCTGGCGCGTACTACTTTGCTGAAACTGACCACCAGCAGTACCTGCACAAAAATCCACAAGGCTACTGCGGCTTAGGTGGCACAGGTGTGTGTTTCCCACCACAATAAGCCTTTGGCAATTAACCACCGCTAAATGGCTAGGCGTAAAAAAACACGTCCGTTTGGACGTGTTTTTTAGTGTGGCGATGTTTATGCGGTAATGGCCATGGCTTTAATTTCTTTATTCACCTCAGTCATCACCGACAGTGCACGTCTATCACTATGCCCGGGCGGCAGTAAACGTCCACCATCAAACTCAAACGCGCCTACACCTTCAATATAGAGTCGGCCCTTAAAAAATCGTTTCACATACCGCGCAATCTGGGTTGGCCGATATTGACGAAAGATTCTAAGCATAAGGATCCCTTTCTTGTTCTCAAAGTCTGTCTAAGCAGACCGAAACGGCAATTCATTTCTTTCACAGTCACGATGACCGTATGATATTGCCACCTTGGAGCGCCGAATATTATCTGGCAATCTCCGCGTATAAAGCTAAGCAAGCAAAGTGCCACCTCAATAAGATAGCAATCACAGCATTAGAGCCTGCTAGCAAACAGAAGTTCCCGATTTAGATAAATACGTTTTGCAGCGCAAGTTCGATCGACGCAGAAAAGTCCGATCTTGCGCACGGATTAACCTTTGCCACTTGGCACAACTCACCGTCTGGCGTAACCATAGATAACTTGGCACCTGATGCCAAATAATGACCACAGACATGGATGATAAAGAATGAAAAAGACCACCCTACTTGCTCTCACCTTTGCGCTATTCACAGGCACCAGTTGGGCGCATACGATCCAAAATGGTGCACCTTTACCTTCAGCCAAAGTCGCCGAGCACGGCGAGCTGATCTTGAATGGCGACGATATTGTTTATCAAGCTTGGCAAACCGAACAATTGCCGGGCAAAGTACGCGTGATCCAAGCCATCGCCGGACGCAGCAGCGCCAAAGAAATGAATGCCCCCTTGATGGAAGCCATCACCGCCGCAGACTTTGACGACTCTCGTTACCAAACCACTACCATCATTAATCAAGATGATGCGATTTGGGGCACCGGCGGCTTTGTCAAATCGTCAGCAGAAGACAGTAAGCGGGATTTTAGTTGGTCCTCAATTGTGCTCGACGAAAACGGCAGTGTCGCACAGACGTGGCGCTTAAAAGAGGAAAGCTCGCTGATCGCGGTACTCGACGACCAAGGCACGGTGCGTTTTGTCAAAGAAGGCAAATTAAGTCCCGACGAAGTGAACCAAGTGATTAGCTTAGTGACTCAACTGGTCAATCAATAGTGCCATGCGCGGGCAAGGCCCGCGTTTTTCAACACTTGGCGTCGATGGTTATAATTGTTATGTTATTACATTACTTTTGAAGGTGTGGATGCCTGCATGACTCGGCCATTGATCGTCCATCTGTTGTTGATTGTCATACTCAGCCAATCTGGGCTGTGGGCGCGTCATCACCTCGATACCTTCACGCCCACACATC
>NZ_MUFN01000017.1:0-66081 GCF_001996205.1 Salinivibrio sp. IB574
GGATGCGTGTACGTCAGTCTCTAAAACCCAAGCATGGGGACAATCTGAACTGATTCCTAACTTTGCTGTAGTTATTGAATGGTTCTTTAACTTCCTCGAGAACAGTTCCAGTTTCTTACCTAAGATCGCGGGGTCTTAGGCTGGTTTACGCGTAACAAGGAATAGCTGACATGTGTGGTATTGTTGGAATCGTAGGGGCCAATCCGGTCAACCAGTCCATCTATGATGCGTTAACGGTGCTACAGCACCGCGGCCAAGATGCAGCCGGGATTGTCACCATCGTGTGGTATTGTTGGAATCGTAGGGGCCAATCCGGTCAACCAGTCCATCTATGATGCGTTAACGGTGCTACAGCACCGCGGCCAAGATGCAGCCGGGATTGTCACCATCGACGACAATCGTTTCCGCCTTCGCAAAGCAAATGGCTTGGTGAAGGATGTTTTTCAACTCAAACATATGCAACGTTTACAAGGTCATGTCGGTATTGGCCATGTGCGTTATCCGACCGCCGGCAGCTCTAGTGCCTCAGAAGCGCAGCCGTTTTATGTCAACTCTCCCTATGGAATAACCTTGGCGCACAACGGGAACTTGACCAATGCAGAAGCACTCCGTCACTCCTTGTTTGAAAAAGACCGCCGTCACCTAAATACCACCTCAGATTCTGAAATCCTCCTCAACGTTCTTGCGCACCAGCTTTCTAACGCCGTGTCACATCCGCTTACCGCCGATGATATGTTTGCTGCCGTCCGCTCGGTGCATGAGCAGGTATCGGGTGCCTACGCGGTGGTATCCATGATTATCGGTCATGGCATGATTGCCTTCCGTGACCCGCATGGTATTCGTCCCCTGTGTCTGGGCAAGCGTGAAGAGCAAGGCCAAGTTGAATACATGGTTGCTTCAGAGTCGGTTGCACTTGATGCGGTTGGTTTTGACTTTGTTCGTGATGTGGCCCCGGGTGAAGCCGTCTACATTACTTTCGATGGCCAACTTCACACGTGCCAATGTGCAGCCTCACCAAGTTTGCACCCGTGTATTTTTGAATTCGTTTATTTCTCTCGCCCTGACTCATTTATCGATAAAATTTCGGTGTATGGCGCGCGCGTTCGTATGGGACAAAAATTGGGCGCGAAAATACAGCGAGACTGGGAAGAAATGGACATTGATGTGGTCATCCCTATTCCTGAAACGTCCTGTGATATTGCGCTCGAAATTGCACAGGTGCTCGGCAAGCCCTATCGACAAGGGTTTGTAAAAAACCGCTATGTAGGCCGCACGTTTATCATGCCCGGTCAACAAATGCGCCGTAAATCAGTACGCCGCAAGCTCAATGCAATCCGCTCAGAATTTAAAGATAAGCGCGTTTTGTTGGTGGATGACTCGATTGTGCGTGGCACGACGTCGGAGCAGATCATTGAAATGGCGCGTGAAGCCGGCGCGAAAGAAGTGTATATCGCCTCCGCTGCACCAGAAGTGCGCTTCCCCAACGTGTATGGTATTGATATGCCCAGTGCCAATGAGCTGATTGCTCATGGACGAGAAGTGGATGAAATTACCAAACTGATTGGTGCCGACGGTTTGATATATCAAGACCTAAGCGATCTTGTTGCCGCGGTCGGTGAGGCGAACCCAGCCATAGAACGTTTTGAAACCTCTGTGTTTAGTGGTGAGTACGTGACCAATGATGTTGACCAAGCGTATTTGGAGTACGTACAAAGCTTACGTAGCGATGATGCAAAAACGGTTCGTGAACAACAACAAGAGCTTGCCAATTTGGAGATCCACAACGAAAGCTAAAAGCCCGTGGATAGCGTGATAATGACGACAAAAAGCCGCATTCGATGCGGCTTTTTTATCTTTGACGGCACGCGCCAATGCATCTAGGCGCTGGCCGCCCTATTCATCAATATGCTAGTGCGTAAACACAGGTCCTATCCCAACATTCCACAGAATCACCGACGATGCCAATATGGCGACCAGTAACACCAAACCGCAAGTGACCACCGAGCTTGCGTAGATAAAACCGCGCTCTTCAGGAATCTCCATAAGAATGGGTACACCGGTATAGAGTAAATATACCGAGTAGGCGATACCAATCAGCCCGACGATCATCACAAACCATACAACCGGATATAGGGTTGCCAGTCCAACCATAAAGATTGGCGTCGCGGTGTACGCTGCCAGCTCCAAGCATTGGGTGTAAGTGGGAGCGGAACCAAAGGTTCGACTCATCCACAACGTGAGGTAGGCAAGCGCGCATACACCACCGATTAGTGCTAGATACATCGCACTGGCGATAAACAATGCGCTTTGTGCAGTGAGAAAGATCGGTTCTCCTACCCCGATTTTCCAACCGATGTTTACACTGGAGTAATAAGCGCAAACTGGCGGGATCAGCGCCAATAACAGTGCATGACCAATACTGTGTGATGCGCTTTCATGACGCTCACCAATGGTCTTCCATTCCTTTTTCGGGTGCGTATACAACCCGAGAAGATGACTTAAAATCATAGCTACCCCCACTTATCCTTCCTGAATCCGTGCAAGCGCCACCACAAAAAAGGTTGCCCTGTTTGAGACTGTCCATGCACTGTGATTAACCGACGCCAATTTATTTTACATACAGTTAACATCTAGTCGGAAAGGGTTGAATATGCAAGTATTCGCACTGTAGAGCAGATAAGGTGCGCTACACCTGTAAGCACGAGACAGGCAGAAAGTATGGGTGCTGTCTCTAAATGTAGACAATCAATGTACGTTGTGTGATGGCTTTCATGTTTCAGAAAGACTTTTTATCGTGTTAATACCGAGTAGCGTACTGTTATAGAGTAATTGATTTACAAGCCTTTTTTATGCTGCCGACCGTTGGCTTGAGTGAGATGTCTAGCAAAGTAGTAATAAAAACTCCATTTTAAACAGCTGTTTATATCCCGTTGTCGATTTAATTATCATTATTATCGCCCTGAGAGTCTGAGTTCAACTATTCTTATCGGGTAATGTCGAATGGGAGACAGCCGCTGCTTTGCAGTCCTGGAGGAGAGRGCATCGTGTTGCATAATAAAGAAATTTTGATCGTCGAAGACGATCCCGTGTTTAGCCGTATGATTGCGTCATTTCTCGAGCGTGAAGGTGCAACAGTGCGTGAGGTTGAAAACGGATTAGAGGGGTTGCAAGCGCTTCGTCAATCCATTCCAGATTTACTGATTAGCGATTTATCCATGCCGGTGATGACTGGCCTAGAATTTGTTGAAGAAGTGAGTGTGGAATACCCAATGTTGCCGATGATCGTCATTTCAGGCACGGGAGGTATGGCGGATGTTGCCCAAGCACTAAGGTTCGGTGTGAAAGATTTTTTGATTAAGCCGATAGAAGACATCAATGTGGTCAAAAAAGCCATTGAGACGGTGATTGATGACGCCGACGATGATGTACATGCCAATGACGATTTCAGTCAGCAATGGTTTAAAGTGTGTGAAGATGCCGACCGCGGTGCCTCTGAAAATGAACTCAAGTGGCACTTGGATGCGCTGAAGCATAATCCTGGCAGCGCGCGAGAGCTTTTAATGGGGCTGATGCCTGAGCCAGACTCTCAACAGGGTGCGTGGCGCTTGTCCTATCATTCGCTCCAATCGGCCGACGCGAATCCGATCGTGCTCGATTACACTTGGCTGATGGGCGGAAAAATGGCTTTTTATGTTGTCGATTCTGCCTCGGCCGGAGAGGATGGAACGGCAACAACATTAATGATCCGGGCATTCTTTAATGAGTTTGTACGTACCCAAGATGTCAATGAGCGTGGTTTTCTCACCCTGGTAAAACGAATCGAAGATGCAATTCGGGCTTCTTCGTATGCATCCCCCATCCGTGCCATGTTTGGGGTGTTGAATACTGCTGACAATCAATTGGAGATCTTTCCGGCGGGACTGACCGCGACAGTTGATAGTTGTGGCGCGACCAGTTTGCTGCATAGCGCGCACTGGTTAGGGAAAGATGCTATTCACAGCCAGTTCCAATATGTCGACATGGGAGCGGGTGATGCGCGTGTGTCACTAAGTGAAGTTGGGCTTAACAGCTTTAGTGTTGATATCCAAAGAATTGCATAAAAATAGTGCGGGAGCCTCGGTATAATGGGGCTTGCGCCTTGCTGCGTTGTGTTAACATCCGTATACTCATGTCGCTGTGCTGCTATGATTTAATGGCGTAATGCGAAAGCCGATTTCAAGGACAGAACGACATGAAGCATTGGTATCTGCTCTACTGTAAACGCGCGGAACAACAACGCGCTGAGCAAAACTTAAAGCGCCAAGGCGTAGACTGTTATTACCCCATCGTCACGGTTGAGAAGCTTCGCCGTGGTAAGTGCCAGCAAGTTGAAGAGCCCCTTTTCCCTAATTATGTGTTTGCTCACTTCGATCCTGAAGAGGTGCAATACACGTCCGTCCGCTCAACGCGAGGCGTAGTCGACTTTGTTCGCCAAGGCGCGCATCCTATTCGAGTTGACCAATCGCTTATTCAGCAGCTTATGATTATGGAAGATAGCGACGAGCAGCGTGACAAGCTTAATGATGGCTTTAAACCCGGCCAAGCGGTCACGATCCAAGCGGGGCAATTTGAAGGGGCGGAAGCGATTTTTAAGGAAAAAGACGGTGAGATGCGTTCCATTCTGCTGATCAAAATTCTCAACAAGCAAACGGAGTTGCGCGTCGACAATCGTCACGTCAGAGCTGTCTAATCCACGCCGCACATGACTGCTACACTTTCTATCTAAGGACACGAGATAGCGGGGGAGTGTGTGGAAAAGGTGCTGATCGTTGAAGACAGCCGCGCTTTTCGGATGTTGGTCGAGTATGAAGCTCGTCAGCATGGCTTTTCGACCGTGGCGGTGGCCTGTATGGCCGATGCAGAAGCGGTTCTGAATCAAGACGCCGATTTTTTGTGCGCGGTTTTAGACTATAACCTGCCTGATGCGCAACACGGTGAGGTAATTGATCTTTGTCTTGCCAACCATTTAAAAGTCATTGTCTTGACGGCTTCTCAAACGGAGACCATTCGCAAGCAAGTGCTTGCTAAGCCGGTGATTGACTATATACCGAAAGACAGCAGCCATTGTGTGCAGGCAGTCTGTCAACTGTTGTTGCGATTATCGCGCAATAAAGATCATCAAGTGCTCATTGTCGACGACTCTCCCTCAGTACGAAAACATGTTGCGGCCACGCTTGAACGCCAATATCTCAAAGTCCATGAAGCCAATGACGGTGAGCAAGCGCTATCTATGTTATCGATGACGCCTGGGATTACCTTGGTCATTACTGATTATGCGATGCCGAACATGGATGGAATTGCCTTGGTCCATCAGATCAGAAAGCACCATGAAGGCGCCATGCTCGCTGTCATCGGGCTATCTGGCCACCATGATGATACTCTGACGACCCGTTTTCTTAAGGCGGGCGCGAATGATTATTTACAAAAGCCATTTAATCAAGAAGAGTTCTATTGCCGTGTGCACTCTTGCCTAAACGCGATCGATAGCGAGCGGCGTTTATTTACATTAGCCAATACCGACTTTTTAACGGCACTTTGGAATCGACGTTACTTTTTTTCCCAGAGCGAGAAGCTGCCGGATGAGGAGATTAAACATCTAGCCATTATCGATATTGACCATTTCAAGCGCATCAACGACCAGTATGGACATCACATTGGCGATGAGGTGTTGTCTCACATGGCTGCAACGTTAAGTGCACACTTCGAGAATGATTTGGTTGCTCGGCTAGGTGGTGAAGAATTTTGTGTCTTATCGACCCGAGAGCAGTCTACCTTTCAACAGGCGTTAGAGCGCTATCGACAAGAGCAAGCGGACGTCATCATTCCTGTTTCTGGATTTGAAATAACGGTCACTGTCAGTATTGGTGTTGTCTCTGCGCAAGGTGGGATTGAAGCCATGTTGCATGATGCGGACCGAGGTTTGTATCAAGCCAAAGAAATGGGGCGTAATTGCCTGATCGCACTATCGTAATAAAGTTGACAGTCTGACTTTTAAAGTAGACAAACTGGGCGTTTTTTCGGCACAAACAATCGTCTCTGTCCCTTCACTAGGTACAAAAGTGTCTCAATGTTGAGATTTGCCATCATATTTAACATTCAACCTCTTGATTAAGCGTAACCTTGGCCGCTTCTTGCCCAAATTGCGCATTTCTCGCGCACAACTTATGCCAGATATGGTGCTTTGCTTATGGAATACAAAGTGTTGGTTGTGGAAGATAGCCGACCTTTCAGACGGTTACTTGAAACTGAAATCCGTAAAGCCGGTTATATTCCCTGTATTGCAAGTTCGATCGCACAAGCAGAAACGATTTTAAATCAAGAAACAGATTTTCTTTGCGCGATACTGGATTATTGTTTGCCCGACGGTCAGGACGGTGAAATCATTGATGTGTGCTTGTCACTCGATATCAAAGTCATTGTATTAACGGCCATGATGGATGCACGTACGCGGGAGCGTGTGCTGGCGAAAACTGTGATTGATTACATCCCCAAAGACAGCCCAGCTTGTGTCTCATCAATTGCACCGTTGCTGCATCGCCTCGAGAAAAACCAGCAGCATCATGTATTGGTGGTGGATGACTCGCTGACCTCGCGTCGTTATGTGCGCAGCTTACTGGAGCGCCAGTATCTAAATGTGATGGATGCGCAAGATGGGCAGGAAGCACTTGCGATGGTGCGTGCCGATCCGCGAATTTCATTAGTGATCACCGACTTCACTATGCCAAAAATGGATGGGGTTCAACTGGTCAAGGCACTCCGTCAGCACAAAGTCGATGGCCAGCTTGCCATTATTGGTTTATCCGGCGATGACGATCCAAGTTTGACGGCCCGTTTTCTAAAAGCAGGTGCGAACGACTTTCTGGCAAAGCCATTTAACCAAGAGGAATTTTACTGCCGTTTGCACAGCACATTAAATGCGCTGGATACAGAAAGGCGTTTGTTTCATTTGGCAAATACCGACTATTTGACCCAAACCTGGAACCGTCGTTACTTTTTCGAGCATCCTCAAACGCGGAAAAACAATGGCCCACGAGGGCTAGCCTTGATTGACATTGACCACTTTAAAAAAGTGAATGATAGCTTGGGTCATCATATTGGCGATATTGCGCTGATTGAGTTGGCCAAAGTGTTGAATCGTTATTTCCCAGACGCGTTGGTTGCACGATTTGGTGGTGAAGAGTTCTGTGTACTGTACGGTAACAATGACCAAGGCTTTGAGGCCCGCCTAAACGCGATGCGAGAAGAGCTAGCGGCGACAACGTGGACACCTTACGATCAGGCATTTCAATTTACGGTGAGCATTGGCATGGTGCACGGGGATGCGTCTGTCCATCAGTTGATCCAGCGTGCTGACCATTGTTTATATCAAGCCAAAGCGAAAGGGCGTAATCAACTCGTTAAAGCGTCAGAGCCGCAACCGGCGCTGTTGGTGTAAAAAAGCCGGCGGTCAGCCGGCTTCTTATCATCACACGATTAGGCGTCGTGGTATTGCTCACAGGCCATCAAGGTATTCTCAATCAGTGTTGCCACCGTCATTGGGCCAACACCGCCGGGAACAGGCGTGATATGGCTTGCCTTTTCGTATGCCACGTCATAGTCAATATCACCGATTAGCTGGCCGCTATCCATGCGATTAATTCCTACATCAATCACAATCGCACCGGGCTTGATCCACTCGCCAGGAATAAACTTAGGCTTACCGACGGCGACCACTAACACATCGGCTTGACGAACATGCGCTTCGAGATCTTGGGTAAAACGATGGCAAGTGGTCGTGGTACATCCGGCGAGGAGCAACTCTAGTGTCATCGGACGGCCGACAATGTTTGAGGCACCGACGACAACGGCATGTTTGCCACGCAAAGGTACGTTGTAGCGATCAAGTAAGGTGATGATCCCTTTTGGGGTACAGGAACGCAGGGTTGGCATACGTTGGCACAAACGGCCCACATTGTAAGGATGGAAGCCGTCGACGTCTTTGTCGGGACGGATACGTTCAAGGACAGAGGTAGCATCAATGCCCGCAGGTAAAGGCAGTTGCACCAAGATACCATCGATGGTGTCGTCATCATTGAGTGTATCGATCAGCGTCAGTAATTCATGCTGAGAGCAGGTTGACGGCAAATCGTAAGAGCGAGAGACAAAGCCCACTTCATCACAGACGCGACGCTTACTGCCCACATAAACCTGTGACGCTGGATCGTCACCCACTAAAATCACGGCAAGCCCGGGCGCACGGCGTCCCGCTTCTTTACGGGCAGCAACACGTGCTGCGACTTCTCGACGCACCGTTTGCGCGATCAGTTTTCCATCAATGATTTGTGCGGCCATAAGTATCCTTTGGCTAAGAGAGCAAAAAACGGGTCGTTATTGTGACAAACTTCGGACGTAAAAGCTATTGCGCAAACGTTTGCTTTTGGTGGTTTGGTGGCAGAGAAACCGCCAAAGTTATTGTGAATCAAAGGTGTGGTGCCAGATATCGCCTTATATTGATTGGAGGAGCTCCACACAACAGGGCTTTTATGCCGCGCGAACTGGCGTGCTTTTGAGCAACTGATTAGACATTTCGGTGAAAACCGTTGACGACGCCTGACCTCGCTTTATAATCCCCGCTGCATATCTATTTTGCGCCCTTAGCTCAGTTGGATAGAGCAACGGCCTTCTAAGCCGTGGGTCACAGGTTCGAATCCTGTAGGGCGTGCCATTTCTTTCGTTCTCGCTAGCGAAGATAATCTCCCGTTTCTGCTCAAAAGCTAACCAAACAGTGCAAAAACACAAAAAGATGTGATCTTGCCCGGTTGAATTGTGAGATATCACCCCAATTTCGATATTGAAACGCCATAGGTCGCCCCTTGTCTCGACTCAGTTGACGGGTGCCGCTATAATAGCGCGTCTTAATTTTCAGTCTCGGATGAGATAGCTCGATACGCCAATTGCGTGTATCCGGATTCGCAGGGGCTATGACGGATTCATAGCTCGGATGATGACACCAGTAAAAACTGGTCAACATCACTCAGTACCCCTGAGTAAATTTGAGGTTAATTTTATAATGCAAGTTACCGTTGAAACCACCGAAGGCCTAAAGCGCCAAATGACCATCACTGTGCCTGCTGCAAACATTGAAGACGCAGTCACGAAAGTTTGGATGCGATCGAAGTTGAAAAACCGCACGCAGAAGTACAAGACAGCGACGTTGAAGAAATGCTGACTACCCTGCGTAAGCAGCAAGCGAACTGGGTTGAAGCTGACGGTGAAGTAAAAGAAGATAGCCGTGTAACGCTAGACTTCACAGGTACCATTGACGGCGAAGAATTCGAAGGCGGTAAAGCGGAAGGCTTCCAGCTAGTCATGGGCCAAGGCCGCATGATCCCTGGTTTCGAAGACGGCTTGGTTGGCAAGAAAGCGGGTGAAGAATTCACTATCGACGTCAACTTCCCAGAAGACTACCACGCTGAGAACCTAAAAGGTAAAGCGGCGCAGTTCGCGATCAAACTTCACACTGTTGAAGCGCAAGAATTGCCAGAGCTAACTGAAGAGTTCGTTCAGCGCTTCGGCATTGCGGATGGCAGCGTTGAAGGCCTGAAAGCCGAAGTCCGTAAGAACATGGAACGCGAGCTGAAGCAAGCGATCAAAAACAAGATCAAAGAGCAAGTCCTTGACGGCTTGGTTGAGCAAAACCAAATCGACGTACCGTCTGCCTTGATCGATCAAGAAATCAATGTTCTGCGCCAGCAAGCGGCTCAACGTTTTGGTGGCAACATGGACAGTGCATCACAACTGCCACGTGAGCTGTTTGAAGAACAAGCCAAACGTCGTGTTAGCGTTGGCCTGCTGCTGGGTGAAGTGATCAAAGCAGAAGAGCTAGAAGCAGACGACGAGCGAGTTAAAGCTCTGATCGAAGAAATGGCTTCTGCATACGAAGATCCAGCAGAAGTGGTTGCTTACTACGAAAAAGATCAGAAGCTGATGGAAAACATGCGTAATGTCGCGCTTGAAGAGCAAGCGATCGACGCGCTGTTGGGTAAAGCGAAGGTTTCTGAAGCCAACGTTGGCTTTAGCGATCTGATGAACGCAGCACCACAAGCGTAAAAACGCAATAAAAAACGTGGGTGTTGTCATTGACACCCCGTTCATGTATCTGCATAAAATGGCCCTAATGACTTGTCATTTGGGCCATTTTTTCCGTCTAAGGTTCTATTCGACTGTCCGCCAATCATGCGATAGCGAAGGTAACTTTTGCTTAGAAAATTGTCGATGAATCATCCAGCTGCGATCAACGACATAACATTTTAGTGACCTGTTACAGCGTTTTATGCTAAACCTTGGTTAAGGCGAGAGTTAACGAATTCGATTAGGGATATTACGCTATGAGCAATCAAGATAAACACGCAATGCCCCCCATCATGGATGCTTTGGTTCCCATGGTGGTTGAACAAACATCGCGAGGAGAGCGTTCCTACGATATCTACTCCCGCCTGTTGAAAGAACGCATCATTTTTCTCACTGGTCAGGTAGAAGATCAAATGGCCAACCTGATTGTGGCCCAGATGTTGTTCTTGGAGTCGGAGAATCCAGAAAAAGATATTTATCTGTATATCAACTCTCCAGGTGGTGTGGTGACCGCCGGTATGGCAATTTATGACACCATGCAGTTCATCAAACCGGATGTGAGCACACTGTGTACAGGCCAAGCCTGTTCAATGGGCTCTTTCCTGCTTGCGGGTGGTGCAAAGGGTAAGCGTTATTGCCTACCAAACTCACGCGTGATGATTCACCAACCACTTGGCGGTTTCCAAGGGCAGGCGTCAGATATTGAAATCCATGCCAAAGAAATGATCAAAACCAAGCATCGCCTGAATACCTTGCTGGCAGAGCATACGGGTCAGCCGATGGAGATTATCGAACGTGATACGGACCGCGATAATTTCATGTCTGCTCAAGAAGCGGTGGACTATGGCTTGGTTGACGCCGTACTCAATCAAAGAGATTAAACCAGACAATACCCTGCATGCTTGGCGTGACAGCGGAACAGACCATGGCTCGCCGGATTACACCCAAACATGGGTGTAATGCTAGAGCGCACGAAGTCCGGTATTGTTGCGCCAAGTAGAAAAGGTATACCGCTATGCATTGAAATGAGAGGATAACTTCTCATTCCCACACATGTGAGCGGATGTCGGGTCGGAAAAAGTGGCCGATTTGTTGTAAACTCAACAAAAGGCAACGATGGGCAAACGCCCCAAAGAGGTTAGCGAATGACAGACAAGCGAAAAGACGGTGGAAGCGGCAAGCTGCTTTACTGCTCGTTCTGTGGTAAGAGCCAACATGAAGTTCGCAAGTTAATTGCTGGGCCATCGGTCTACATTTGCGACGAGTGTGTCGACCTATGTAACGACATCATCCGTGAAGAAATCAAAGAAGTGATGCCAAAGCGTGAGGGAGATGCTCTTCCTACGCCGCGTGAAATCCGTGAGCATCTGGATGATTATGTTATCGGCCAAGAGCAAGCCAAAAAGGTACTGTCGGTTGCCGTGTACAACCACTACAAACGCTTGCGCAATGGCGATAAAAGCGCCGACGGCGTTGAACTTGGCAAAAGTAATATCTTGCTGATAGGCCCGACGGGTAGTGGTAAAACCCTACTGGCTGAGACGCTTGCGCGTTTCCTGGATGTACCATTTACCATGGCGGATGCCACCACATTGACCGAAGCGGGTTATGTCGGTGAAGACGTCGAAAACATTATCCAAAAGCTGCTGCAAAAGTGTGACTATGATGTCGCCAAAGCAGAGCGCGGTATTGTATATATTGATGAGATTGACAAAATCTCACGCAAATCCGATAACCCATCGATCACGCGAGACGTATCGGGTGAGGGTGTGCAGCAAGCCCTACTGAAATTGGTAGAAGGGACAGTCGCATCGGTTCCACCTCAAGGTGGCCGCAAGCATCCACAACAAGAGTTCTTGCAAGTTGATACCTCGAAAATCCTCTTTATCTGTGGCGGTGCATTCGCTGGGTTAGATAAAGTGGTTGAGCAGCGTGTCGATAAGGGATCTGGCATCGGTTTTGGTGCAGAAGTCCGAGGTGCAAGCGACAAGTCAGCAGACGAGTTTTTCGGTAAAGTTGAACCAGAAGATCTGGTCAAATACGGCTTGATCCCTGAGTTTATCGGCCGTTTACCGGTCACAGCGGTACTTAAAGAACTGGACGAGCATGCGCTCGTACAGATTTTGCGAGAGCCAAAAAACGCGCTAACCAAGCAATACAGTGCATTGCTAGAGTTAGACGGGGTTGAACTTGAGTTCCGTGATGACGCGCTTCGTGCCATCGCTAAGAAAGCCATGGAACGCAAGACTGGTGCTCGCGGTCTACGCTCAATCGTAGAAGCTGTGTTGTTGGATACCATGTACGACTTGCCATCGAGTAAAGAGGTAAGCAAGGTGGTGATTGACGAATCAGTGATCCGTGGTGAGTCAGCGCCGCTATTGATATATGAACACGCTGATAGCCAAGCAGCTGGTGGTGAATAATCGCGAGTATTGCGTGTAACCTTATCAGTGGTAAAAGAAAAGGGAGTGATTGCTCCCTTTTTTATTTTCTGGCGGTGGAGCCGTTGAAACCTGTCCAACAGTCCCCATATACTCTTAATCAGATTGAACGGAAGAGAGAAGCATATGAACTTGGAGCGTTCCGAGCGCATTGAAATTCCGGTGCTGCCACTTCGGGATGTGGTGGTTTATCCTCACATGGTGATACCACTCTTTGTGGGAAGGGAGAAATCGATCCGCTGTTTAGAAGCGGCGATGGACAATGACAAACAAATTCTGTTGGTGGCGCAAAAAGATGCCGCCACCGATGACCCGAGCATCTCTGACTTGTACACCGTTGGTACGGTAGCGACGATCCTTCAGCTTCTTAAACTTCCGGATGGTACGGTTAAGGTGCTGGTTGAGGGGATGCAACGTGCACGTATCGGCCAGTTTAGCGAAGACGACTTCTTTACGGCGGAAGCCGAATACCTCACCACGCCAGCCATGGACGAACGTGAGCAAGAGGTATTGGTTCGTACTGCGATCAGCCAATTTGAAGGCTTTATCAAGCTGAATAAGAAGATCCCACCGGAAGTGTTAACGTCACTGAATGGGATTGAAGAAGCCGCTCGCCTAGCTGATACCATCGCGGCTCACATGCCGTTAAAACTGCAAGATAAGCAAAAAGTTCTCGAAATTATCGACATCGCTGAGCGCCTTGAATACTTGATGACCATGATGGAGTCAGAAATTGACTTGCTGCAGGTCGAAAAGCGTATTCGTGGCCGCGTGAAAAAGCAGATGGAGAAAAGCCAGCGCGAGTACTACCTCAATGAGCAGATGAAAGCCATCCAAAAAGAGTTGGGTGAGCTGGATGATGCTCCCGATGAGTTTGAAGCGCTGAAGCAGAAAATCGAAGAATCTAAAATGCCGCAAGAAGCTCGAGAAAAAACCGAGCAAGAATTGCAGAAGCTGAAGATGATGTCGCCAATGTCGGCAGAAGCGACTGTTGTGCGCAGCTATATCGATTGGATGATCAGTGTGCCTTGGACCAAGCGTTCTAAGGTGAAAAAGGATCTCGCTAAAGCTGAAGAAGTACTCAATGCCGATCATTATGGCTTGGAGCGCGTTAAAGACCGTATCCTTGAGTACCTCGCAGTGCAAAACCGAATGAACAAGCTCAAGGGGCCCATCTTGTGCTTGGTTGGTCCTCCGGGGGTAGGTAAAACCTCTCTGGGACAGTCGATTGCACGCGCCACTGGGCGTAAATATACCCGTATGGCGTTGGGTGGAGTGCGTGATGAAGCGGAAATCCGTGGTCACCGCCGTACCTACATAGGGTCGCTGCCGGGTAAATTAATCCAGAAAATGGCGAAAGTGGGAGTTCGCAACCCGCTGTTCTTGCTCGATGAAATCGACAAGATGTCATCGGATATGCGTGGTGATCCGTCTTCGGCATTGCTTGAAGTTCTCGATCCTGAGCAAAACAACGCCTTTAACGACCACTATCTGGAAGTGGATTACGACCTGTCAGACACCATGTTTGTGGCAACGTCGAACTCCATGAATATTCCTGGCCCGTTATTGGATCGGATGGAAGTTATTCGTTTATCTGGCTACACCGAAGACGAAAAACTGAATATCGCTAAACGTCACTTGATTGACAAGCAAGTGAAGCGCAATGGCTTGAAGCCTCACGAGATCACCATCGAAGACTCTGCCATTATCGGCATTATTCGTTACTACACGCGCGAAGCGGGCGTGCGTAACCTCGAGCGTGAAATCTCGAAGCTGTGCCGTAAAACCGTGAAAGAGATCTTGTTGGATAAAGATCTTAAAGCGGTCACGGTCACCGCGGATAACCTGAAAGATTACTTGGGTGTGCGCCGCTTTGACTACGGTAAAGCCGATGAGCAAAACCGAATTGGTCAGGTGACAGGACTTGCGTGGACCGAAGTGGGCGGCGACCTACTGACCATCGAGACTGAATCGATGCCGGGCAAAGGCAAACTCACCCACACAGGGTCGTTGGGTGATGTGATGCAAGAATCTGTGCAGGCAGCCATGACAGTGGTGCGTAGCCGTGCAGATAAGCTGGGCATTAATAGCGACTTTTACGAAAAACGTGACATTCACGTGCACGTTCCTGAAGGGGCAACGCCTAAAGACGGCCCGAGCGCAGGTATCGCTATGTGTACGGCGCTAGTGTCGAGCTTGACCGGTAACCCAGTCCGTTCTGACGTAGCAATGACGGGTGAGATTACTCTACGCGGCGAAGTGCTGCCCATCGGCGGCTTAAAAGAGAAACTGCTGGCGGCACGTCGTGGTGGCATCAAAACTGTGGTGATCCCAAAAGAGAATGAACGGGATCTTGAGGATATTCCTGACAATGTGAAAGAAGAAATCGACATTCATCCCGTGCGTTGGATTGATGAGGTTTTGACCATTGCGTTGGAAAATAATCCACTCGGTATTGAGCTAGTTAAGCCCGAAAAGAGTGACATGCAGCAAAATTAAGCAACGTAAAACGCTGACAGACCGCAAAAGGCTTGTCAGCGTTTTTTTTGCTAGCTAACGTTAAGTCGAAGCCTTGGCCCGCATGGGGTGGGCGAGGAAGCTTTCAACGTCTTTCGTCGATAAAGCGTCTTTTATTAATACCGCAAAAGAATGGGATTTGCGGAGAAGTATTGTAAGGGGATGAAAAAGTGAATAAGTCGCAACTGATTGATCAAATCGCAGAGGGTGCCGATATTTCTAAAGCGTCGGCGGGCCGTGCACTGGATGCCTTCGTAGAAGCGGTTTCTGATACGCTGAAGTCGGGTGACCAAGTCGCTCTGGTAGGCTTTGGTACCTTCTCTGTACGCGAGCGTGCAGCGCGTACTGGCCGTAACCCGCAAACCGGTGCAGAGATTCAAATTGCTGCCGCCAAAGTACCTGGCTTCAAAGCAGGTAAAGCACTGAAAGACGCCGTGAACTAATCACAGCGTGAGCCATTGCCGAATTATTCAAGTTTGACCGGGTGTTAGAGCTGCAAAGCCAATAACAACCGCGTATAATCCGGCAAGAAGAGCGTAAAGGCGCATCATTCGATGCGCCTTTTTAGTTGATAAACCACCAGCCCAAATCAGTTGGAGTACCGGCCAGTTATGATGGAACGTATACGCGAAGGCACCAACAGCCTTGCGGTGAAGATCATTTTAAGCCTTATTATCTTTTCCTTTGCTTTTGCCGGGGTCGGCAGCTATCTGGCAGGGGGTTCCAACCCGCCCGCGGCAACGGTAGGCGATAAAGAGATTAGTCGTGCACAGCTTGAACGTGCATACCAAAACGAACGCGCGCGCATGCAGCAGCAAGCCGGTGAGCTGTTCAATCAATTACTGGGTGATCCTGAGTATGTGAAGCGTTTTCGCCAAAACATTCTCGACCGGATGGTTGACGATCTCTTGCTTGAACATGAAGCCAGTGAACTCGGGTTACGCGTCAGTGACGCGCAAGTCAAAGATGCCATTCGTGCGATGCCACAATTCCGTCAAGGCGGACAATTCAACAATGAGCGCTATCAAGCCGCATTGCGCCAGACTGGGTTGAGCGCGGATGAGTTTGCCAACTATGTACGGACTGACTTAGTCCGTCAGCAGCTGCTTACGGCGTTGCAAGCCTCTGAATTTGTGCTGCCAAGTGAACTGGAAAGTCTTTACCGTCTAGAAGCGCAAAGCCGTGAAGTGCGTACTATCACGCTGCCGGTGGATGCATTTGCTGCCAAGGTTTCTTTGTCAGACGAAGAGCTTGAAGCTTACTATCAAGCCAATCAAGACGACTATGTGCAACCTCGCATGGTAAAAGTGGCGTATGTGGAGTTAACCGGTGAAGGGCTGGCTGACGATATCCAAGTCACTGACGAAGACATTGCCGCTTACTATCAAGAAAACCAATCGCAGTATGGTTCTCAAGAGCGTCGCAAAGTCAGTCATATTCTGATTGAAGGGACTGGTGACGACGCCAAAGCTCGTGCTGAGGCAGCACTTGAGCGCTTGAACCAAGGCGAAGACTTTAGTGAACTGGCACAGCAAGTCTCTGATGATACTTACAGTGCCGAACAAGGTGGATCACTGGATTGGATTGAGCCCGGTGTGATGGATCCTGCGTTTGAAAAAGCGGCGTATGCGCTAGCCAACAAGGGTGACTATAGCCAAGTAGTAAAATCAGACTTCGGCTATCACATCATCCGTCTGGATGATATCGATGCTGCGGATATCACGCCACTGAGTGAGGTGAAAGACGATATTCGCGTTGCGCTGCAGCAAGAGCGCGCGGCGGATCGTTTCTATGCTCAATCAACAAAGCTCGCCGAAGTCGCGTTTGAAGATGCCAATGGTCTTGAGCCAGCTGCTGCTGCAATCAATGGTAAGGTACAAATCACTGACTTCTTTGCCCCAGAGCAAGCGCAAGGGGTAATGGCACGTCCAGAAGTGCAACAAGCGCTGGACAGCTACGACGTTCGTGAAAATGGCCTGAACTCGGAACTGATAGAGCTTTCGGGTGAGCATGCCATTGTGGTCCGCTTGGATGATGTCAAACCTGAGAAACAACTGAGCTTTGATGAAGTGAAGGATCAGGTGGCACAGACCTTGGCCGCACAAAAAGGGCAGCAGCAAGCCCAAGAGCAAGCAGATGCTTTGCTGACACAGCTTGAAGCCAATGGTGCTCTGACTGACAGTGAATATACATTCAGCGAGCCACAAACCTTAAACCGCGTTGCTCAACAACGTGCGATTTCAGAGCTGGCCTTTACCTTACCTAAGCCGGAAGCGGATACCTCGAGCTACGGGGTGACCACTGATGAGCAAGGTAATGTGGTGGTTGTGGCACTGGATAAAGTGATTGAGCCAGAGGTGCCTGAAATTAGCCCGCAAAGCCAAATGGCAGCCCGTGTTGCCCGTGCGATGAGCAATATGTCTTTATCAGCAACCTTGGAAGAGCTACGTAACCAAGTGGATGTCAGTTACGCGGACTCAGACAGCCAATAAGCAGATAATGGCTCACCGCGAGAGTTAGATGTCTCTCGCAGCAATGTGTGCGAAACAACAAAAACGGCGTAGGACTTTTGTCCTGCGTCGTTTTTCTTTTTTTGAGCACATGCAAGGCTTGTAGGAGTGGCGTAGGTTGAGAGCGAAAATTAATCAACAGAGGATATCTGATGAAAAAGCTACTCACTTGCCTAATGTTTGCTCTCTCTTTGGTCTTGGCGCCCACGGCGTGGAGCGCGGATGACAGCGCGACCCCTGATGCGGCTCAAGCGCAGACCATACAGGTCAACATCAATACCGCAGATGCTAAGACTCTCGCCGAAAAGTTAGAGGGCGTGGGGCCATCAAAAGCCGCCGCGATCATCGAATATCGCGATGACCACGGCGCTTTTCGCGCACCGGATGATTTGATTAAGGTTAAAGGGATTGGGAGCGCGACGCTAAAGAAAAACCGGGATCGTATCAAAGTCTAAATGACCCCCACGCGCAAAGGTTTTGCACAACCTTTGCGCGAATAAGGCTTGAGTCTTTGCCTGCCAAGACACACAATGACTCCATAACCGTCAATGTAGCAGGATGCGATGACTCAAAAACAAAGCCACTTTTTTGCCCACCTCGCGCGGATGAAGCTGATTTATCGTTGGCCGCTAATGCGCAATGTTTCCGCAGAAAACATCTCAGAGCACAGTTTACAAGTTGCCTTTGTGGCACATGCACTCGCGCTTATCAAWAACAAGCGGTTTGGCGGCCATTATCAGCCTGATCGGATCGCGGTGTTAGCCATGTTTCATGACTGCAGTGAAGTGATTACCGGAGATTTGCCGACGCCGGTGAAGTATTTCAACCCTTCTATCGCGACCGAATATAAAAAGATCGAGAAAATGGCGGAGCAAAAACTGATTGCGATGTTACCGCCGGAGCTACAAGACGATTACCGAAGCCTGATTGATTCAGACACGATCGATGCAGATGATTATTTGCTGGTCAAGCAAGCCGACACGCTATGTGCTTACCTCAAGTGTTTGGAAGAGATTGCGGCTGGCAATCATGAGTTTGAGCAGGCTAAAAAGCGCTTAGAGACGGCGATGGAAAAGCGCCGTTCGCCGGCGACCGATTACTTTATGGCGACGTTTGTTCATAGTTTTACCTTATCGCTCGATGAGATCAGTGACGATGGACTTTAATCTTCCTGACGCGTGGCAAGCGCGTCGCATGCGCAATGAAAATAAAAAGCGACGCAATGATAAACGCTCAGTCTATCAGCGCGATAGAGCGCGCATTTTACACTCGGCGGCCTTTCGCCGCCTGCAAGCGAAAACGCAGGTGTTGGGGGCTGAACACAGTGATTTTTATCGCACTCGACTCACGCATTCATTGGAAGTGTCCCAAATTGGTACTGGGATTGTCGCGCAACTGAAAGAAAAGCAGCCGACCTTTCGAGCGCTGTTGCCTTCAACCGGACTGATGGAAAGTTTGTGTCTAGCGCATGATATTGGTCATCCGCCCTATGGCCACGGTGGCGAGATCGCACTGAATTACATGATGCGTGAAGAGGGTGGGTTTGAAGGCAATGCCCAAACGTTCCGTATTGTCACCTTGCTAGAGCCTTATACTCAGCATCATGGTATGAACTTAGCGCGACGAACCTTATTGGGAGTGATGAAGTATCCTGCCTTAATCAGCGCTGCCCATAACGGACAATCACCCACGCCGGTGACGGACTTTCGGCACTTGAAGGCGCGCGATTGGCAACCTGCTAAGGGCATTTATGATCATGATAGTGCGCGGCGCGATTGGGTCCTCGAACCATTATGTGACGCGGATAAAGCCCTCTTTTTAACCTTTCGTGATAACCAACCTGATGGCGAACACCGCAAAACCCGCTTTAAATCTTTAGATTGCTCCATTATGGAGCTGGCGGACGACATCGCTTATGGCGTTCATGATCTTGAAGATGCGATAGTGATGGGCTTAGTGAACCGAGAACAGTGGCAAGAAGCGGTTGCCAGTGTGCTCGCCGAGTGTGGCGATCCATGGTTAGAAAGCCATATTGGGGAGCTGAGTGAGCAGATGTTTGGCCCTCCTTATGAGCGCAAAGATGCGATTGGCGCGTTGGTGAATACCCTGCTCACGTCGGTTGAGATTGCGCCCACCGTGCAAGATGGGGCACAGTGCTTTCAATCACCGTTACTGGCGTGGAATGCGTTTTTGCCGGATGTGATGGCAGGTGTACTGGAGACACTGAAACGCTTTGTCAGTGAGTTTGTGGTTAAACAGCCAGAACTTCAGGTGGTGGAGTACAAAGGGCAACAATTGGTGATGGAGCTTTTTGATGCGTTTGCCTCCGATCCGGAACGTCTCCTGCCGAAAGATTACCGGCAAGATTGGCTGATAGCGCAACAGGCGGGTGAGTCAGGAATGCGCGTCATTGCGGATTATTTGTCGTCGATGACCGACAGTTTTGCCCAGAAGCTGCATAGCACCATGTTTACCGCCGCCAGCAATGGTCCGCTTTATGCGATTCGCTAGTCGTCCTGCCCGCCGGATGGCGTGCGTGATGCCGGCATAAATGCCAGTTGGCGCGCGATCATGGCCTCAAAGCTTGCGAGCAATGGCTGATAATGCTCACTGTCACCACTGAGTTCGCTAAGTGCGGCAAATCCTGCCTCTAGGGTAGACAAGGCGCCCGGCCTGCGGCTTTTACGTATCCTGTATTGGCTTGATGGCATGGTGTTGATGGTGGCGGTGGGTAAATCATGCAAGTTGGTTGAAAGCTGATACATCTTGTAGGCTTTTTTCCATGTCCCGTCGAGTAAAATGATCCCCCACGGCGGCTGCTTGTCGTTCTCATCCAATGACTCGGTCAGTGATGAAAGAGAGCAAGCGTGCTCGCCCGGATACAAGACGGCATAGCGTCGCTCCGATTGCGCGAGTGCATCGTTAAGCGCGGCGTGTTGGCTGAAATCCTCGCCCACCCAACACTGGCAATTATCCAGCGCAAGCGCGAGCAAACAAGCACTGTTCTTAGGGTGTGAGACCTCATCGGGATGCTGCAGAATAATCACGGGAATGGTATTGGTCAGCGGTGTGACGGCATCGCACACACAAATCGCTTTCGCTTTATGACAAGACGCGCAGTATCGAGACATGATGATCGCTGGTTGAGAACGGAATCAAGCAGCGTTTTACCGCTGCTTGATGAAAAACGCAAGTATCACGTAGCCACGGTCGTGACTTGACTGTAGCCCGAGAGGAAGCGTTCAAAGCGGCTAATAGCCATTTCTAAGTCATCCACGCGAGGCAAGGTGACAATCCGAAAATGATCCGGTTTGGGCCAGTTAAAGCCGGTGCCTTGTACCATCAAGACTTTTTCTTGCAATAAAAAGTCGAGCATCATCTTTTCGTCATTGTGAATGTTGTAGCGCTTAGTATCGATCTTCGGGAACAGATAGAGCGCTCCTTTAGGCTTTTTGCAGCTCACACCAGGGATTTGATTAATCAGCTCGTACGCTTTATCGCGCTGTTCTAATAAACGGCCACCCGGCAGAATTAACTCGTTAATACTTTGATAGCCGCCCAGAGCTGTTTGGATGGCATGCTGCATCGGCACATTGGCGCAAAGGCGCATCGAAGCCAGCATTTCCAAGCCTTCAATGTAGCCCCGAGCGTGCTGTTTGGGACCAGTGACCAGCATCCAGCCAGAGCGAAAGCCGCAGACTCGATAGGCTTTTGACAAGCCGTTAAAAGTTAAACACAACACATCAGGGGCCAAGGTGGCGATAGAATGATGCTGCGCGCCGTCATAAAGGATCTTGTCGTAGATTTCGTCGGCAAAAATAATCAAATTGTGCTGGCGGGCTATCTCAACCACCTGCAGCAAAAAGTCGCGACTGTATACCGCACCCGTTGGATTGTTCGGGTTAATGAGCACGATGCCGCGTGTTTTAGCCGAGATCTTCGCCTTGATATCATCAAGATCTGGATACCAGTCCGATTCTTCATCACACAAGTAGTGCACCGGCTTACCACCCGACAGTGACACCGCAGCGGTCCACAGCGGATAGTCCGGTGACGGCACCAATAACTCATCGCCATTATTGAGCAAGGCTTGCATCGCCATCACGATAAGCTCTGAGGCACCGTTACCCAGATACACGTCTTCAACATCTAAGTCCATCAAACCGCGTTTTTGATAGTGCTGAACCACCGCCTTACGCGCGGAATAAAGGCCTTTTGAATCGCAGTAACCTTGTGAGGTGGGAAGGTTACGGATCACATCGACCAAAATCTCATCTGGCGCATCAAAGCCAAAAGGCGCAGGGTTGCCGATATTGAGTTTTAAAATGCGGTGGCCTTCTTCTTCAAGCCGTTTGGCTTCTTTCATCACTGGGCCACGGATGTCGTAACAGACGTCATCCAGCTTGGCGGACATCCCGATGTGTTGCATTGACTTTCCTGTTTAGTAAAAGGTGAATATTGTTATTAGGCTTTTTTGGTAACTTACACTATTCGCGGTCTGATTCGAAAGAGATAAACGAATAAAGTTTTACCGGTGGCTGTCGGGCAAAAAAATCTACCAAGTTCGACAGAAGACTGATCTAGCGCATGTTTATCCCCGCAGGGGACAGGTAGACTGACAAGCATTAATTACGTGCTACATAAAGCCGTACACGATTTGCGAATAGGACTGCCGCCCGATGCGGTTGGAGGATGTCGTGACTACCCTGATTCAAGCGGCCAATCAGTTACAGAGCCAGTTGGCAATATGCCAAGCTCCCGCTCTGTTACAAGCAGATTTTGACTGGCCGAGTAACCTTTCCCCGATTGCTTGGCTGGATGCCCAACCTGTCTTCCCGAAAATGTATTGGCAGTCGCGCGATGGCCGCGAAGAGGCATTGGTGTTAGGGGCGTGCCACCGTTTTTCTCAGCTACATGAAGCGCAAGCTTCACTCACGCCACAGCAACGAATTTGGGGATGTGTGGCGTTCGATGATGGTGCTGGGGATGGTGATTTTTTCCTGCCGGTCGTCGAGTTGATCCGCCGTGATGCGCATTGGCAGCTCTCTGTTAATGTGCAGGCGGGTGTGGATAGCCAAGCGATATTAAGCCAAGTGATCTGGTTGGGGCGGCCATTGGCCCCCATGCAGAGCCAAGTCAAACACGAAAACCATACCCCGACGTATCAGGGGTGGTGTCAATCGGTGACCACGGCGTTGGAGAAGATGGCATCGACATCGCTTAAAAAAGTGGTTTTAGCGCGACAAACACGGTTGACGTTGGATGCTCCCATTAGCGCCGGCCAGTTACTCAGTCACAGCCAGCAGCATAATGCAGAAAGCTTCCACTTTTTATTTGCGACTAGCGAGCAAGATGCATTTCTTGGCTCGACGCCCGAACGCTTGTATCGGCGCCGCGATTGTCGTGTCAGTACCGAAGCGGTCGCGGGGACCGTCAAGCGTGGCGCGACCTTCAGCGATGATCACCAATTAGGTGAGTGGTTGCTACATGACAATAAAAATATTCACGAAAACCAATTAGTGGTTGACGATATCTTGGCGGGAATACGCCGTCATGCACTCACGGTAACTGCCGATCCTGCTCCGCACTTAATGGTATTGCGTCATTTACAACATTTGCGCCGCCGCATCAGTGCGATTGTCGGCCCCGGTGTGGACGATACGGTATTGTTAAGCGCCCTTCAGCCTACCGCCGCTGTCGCGGGGTTGCCGCGTGATTTGGCGCGCGCATTTCTTGCTCAACATGGCATTGTTCGCGGACGCTACAGTGGAGCGGTGGGGTATATCTCACAGCGTGAAAGCCAGTTTTGTGTTGCTATTCGCAGTGCGCAGCTTTCAGGCCATACCATTGATCTCTATGCGGGGGCAGGCATTGTGCTGGGCTCAGATCCGGATACCGAATGGCAGGAGCTGGATAATAAACTCACGACCTTGCGCCAATGTTTACCGGATGCTCCAGTGCCCCTCTCAGCCGAAAGAATGACAGGAGTGTGCGGATGACGCTGGCGCTCACCCACACATGGGCTGAAGTGATTATTGACGAGCTTACGCGGCTGGGCGTGCAGCACATATGTATTGCGCCGGGTTCTCGCTCTACACCGCTCACGCTCGCTGCTGTAAAGCAAAGCCAGCATCCGCGACGCGGTGTCACTTTGCACAATCACTTTGACGAGCGCGGGTTAGGCTACTTAGCGCTAGGGCTGGCAAAAGCGCATGCGTGTCCGGTTGCGGTGGTTGTCACCTCTGGCACCGCGGTGGCCAATCTTCTCCCTGCGGTGGCGGAAAGCCGCTTAACCGGCGAACCTTTGGTGATCTTATCGGCCGACCGACCGTTTGAATTGGTTGACTGTGGTGCCAATCAAGCCATTGAGCAACCCCGCTTGTTTTCTTCGCATGTCACGCAAACGCTCTCTCTTCCAGCCCCTGAGACTGCGATGCCCTTGTCAGCACTCCTGAGCAAGATTGATCATCTGATGGCTCAGCAGGCCCAGCATGGTGGCAGTGTGCATATCAACTGCCCGTTTCGAGAACCTTTCTATGGCGAGCGTGACCGAACGAGTGAGCAATCATTGCGGGCAGGATTGGGACAATGGCTTACTGATGACAAGCCGTATGTGAGCATGATGCCAACCAGAACGCAGTGGCAGATGCCTGCCTCTTGGCAACATATCGCGTCGCAAAGCAGCAAGGTGGTATTGATTGCTGGTGCGCTGCCGGCCAACGTAGGCGCTCAGGTGGCGCGGTTGGCAAGCGTCCTCGATGCGGTGGTGCTGGCCGACCCACAATCCGGCGTCAAAAGCACGGCGCCGGGGCATGATTTGTGGCTCAACGCGCCTAGCACTCGCGCGCTATTGGATGAGGCCGAGTGGGTCATTCAACTCGGTGGTCGTTTGGTATCCAAACGGTTAGGGCAGTGGCTGGCCAACATAGAAGTGCCGTACTGGCTGATCACCGATCGGGAACAAGCGCTCGATCCTGCTCATCGGCCCAGTGAATATATACGGTTTATGCCCCAGCAATGGGAGGAAGGTCTAGACGCGTTATCGGATGCGCTCACTCAGCTGCAACGACCAGTAAGCGGCTGGGCGCAGGCGGTGACCACAGCGGCACAGATACAACGGCAACACGTGTACGCAAAGGTGGAAGACAGCCTATCCGAACATCGCCTTTTTCAGTCTATGACTAAGTGGCTGCCCTCAGAGTGTGATGTGTTTTTAGGCAATAGTTTGACGATTCGCTTAGCCGATATTTGGAGTGAGCTGAGTGATTATCGCGTATACGCCAATCGGGGGGCGTCGGGTATTGATGGCTTACTCGCAAGTGCCGCGGGCGTGCAGCGAGTGAATCAGCACCCGATGCTGGTGGTGTTGGGAGATACCAGCGCCTTGTATGATTTAAACAGCTTGGCGCTGTGGCGTCATGCACCTGCCCCAGCGGTTATTTTGATCCTTAATAACGACGGCGGTGGGATTTTCGATATGTTACCGGTTGAGCCATCCCTGCGAGATGCTTACTACCGCATGCCGCATGGCTTGGGCTTTGAACCGGCAGCAACTATGTTTGGCTTGTCTTACCACCAGCCCAAAGACGTAGTGAGTTTTAGTGAAACCTTGCAAGGGGCGTTACAGTCACCCGGCGCAGAGGTCATCGAAGTCAATACACCTGCAGGCGAGGCGGGAAGTGTACTGAACCGTTTATTGGCGGAGGTTGCGCATGGCTAGTCGACTCACCTATCGCCAAGGCGGAGATCCCAATGGGCCGCGGGTGGTGTTCTTACATGGGTTACTGGGTTGCGGCGACGATTGGCAAGCCGTAACTGCTGCGCTCTCCCATTGTCACTGGTTATGCCTTGATTTACCCGGACACGGCGAGAGCTGGACACAGCAATGTCAGCATTTTGACGATGCGTGTGACGCCATTTTGACAACTTGTGAGCAGGTATGGGAGCGGCAGCCAGCGCTATTGGTCGGTTACTCCCTCGGTGCGCGTTTAGCGATGCATTGCGCTACTTATGCACCCACTCGCTGGTCTGGCGTGTTGTTAGAAGGCGGTCACCCGGGACTTGCTGATAACGAGGCCCGTCAGCAGCGACTCGCACATGATAAGCAATGGGCCACACGCTTTCGTCATCAGCCGTTAGACGCGGTGCTAGACGATTGGTATCGCCAGCCTGTCTTTCAATCTCTTGATGAATCTGCCCGTTGCGCGATGGTCCAACGGCGCTTATCGAATCACGGTTCGGCCGTAGCGGATACCTTATTGGCTACGTCGCTAGGCCATCAAGCCGACTTACGCAGTGCGCTTAAACACTGTTTTCAACACGGGCTCGTCATTGACTACCTTTGTGGTGAGCACGATAAAAAATTCCATGCACTTGCCAAACACTTGCATCAAACCACTGGGATTGGTGTCACGGTGATCCCTGAAGCGGGTCACAACTGTCACCAATCAAATCCACAAGGCTTTGTACACGCATTACTCGCAAGTGCAGCTTTTCAGGGCGTTGCCCCAACCAACCTATAAAGGGGAGATCCTATGGCTATTACGCCGGGTATAACCGAACAAGAACTGTATGCACCCATTGAGTGGGTAGAGGCTGATCAGACATTCAGCGACATTCTTTACCATAAATCGGCAGACGGTATTGCGCGTATTACGATTAATCGCCCCCAAGTTCGCAATGCCTTTCGTCCCCAAACTGTCAAAGAAATGATGCAAGCGCTTGCTGATGCCCGTTACGACAGTGATGTAGGAGTGATCATCTTGACCGGTTTAGGCGAAAAAGCCTTTTGTTCAGGAGGCGATCAATCCATCCGTGGTGACTACGGCGGCTATCAAGACGACGAAGGCACCCATCATCTTAATGTGCTGGACTTTCAGCGTCAGATCCGTACCTGTCCAAAGCCTGTGATTGCTGCCGTGGCCGGTTATGCTGTAGGTGGAGGTCACGTGCTACATATGATGTGCGATCTGACCATCGCGGCCGATAACGCCCAATTCGGCCAAACCGGGCCCAAAGTGGGCAGCTTTGATGGTGGCTGGGGCGCCTCGTACATGGCTCGCATTGTGGGTCAAAAGAAAGCGCGTGAAATTTGGTTCCTATGTCGGTTCTATAACGCGCAAGAAGCGTTGGATATGGGACTAGTAAACACTGTGGTGCCACTTGCCGACTTGGAGCGCGAAACCGTGCGCTGGTGTCGTGAAGTGCTGCAGCACAGCCCGATGGCACTGCGTTGCTTAAAAGCCGCGTTGAATGCTGACTGTGACGGACAAGCTGGGTTGCAGGAGTTGGCAGGGAACGCAACCATGATGTTCTATATGACTGAAGAAGGGCAAGAAGGGCGCAATGCGTTCAACGAGAAGCGCCGTCCGGCGTTCAATCGTTTCCCACGCAATCCATGAGGTGAGTATGAGGCAGGCACGGATCTACCACTATAGGTTACCGATCCAGTCGGGCGTATTTGTGCGCGACCAGCGACTGGCTGAGCGGGAAGGGTTAGTGGTTGAACTGAGCGAAGGCGCACGTCGCGGCTGGGGCGAAGTGTCGCCTCTGCCGGGGTTTAGCCAAGAGAGCTTTGCACAAGCACGCCATGCGTTGATTGCCGCTACCGCGGCATGGTGTGATCACCGCCATGTGGCGATGACGCAATTACCGCCCTCAGTCGCATGGGGAGTGAGTGTGGCGCAAGCGGAGTTGGACCAAAAGCTACCGACGGAGGCGACGTTTGCGACTGTGCCTGTCTGTACGGGCGATCCTGATGCGCTCTTACAAGCCTTGAGTGGACCACGTCAAACGCCATCACCGCAAGCCAAGGTAAAAGTAGGCGAATATGAGGTGGCGCGCGATCGGTTGATGGTCACGACCTTACTGGAGGCGATTCCGACATTAACCTTGCGACTGGATGCCAATCGGCGTTGGCGGCCAGAGCAGCTAAGCCAGTTTTGGCAAGGTTTGAGTGAGGCACATCAACAGCGGATTAGCTGGATTGAAGAGCCCTGTGCCGACCCCTTGCAATCACTTCGCTGTGCGCAACAGCTGGGCTTTCCTCTCGCTTGGGATGAGACATTGCGTGATCACGATGACAGTGAATTGATTGAAAGTGAATACGTTTCAGTGTGGGTGCTCAAGCCCACCTTGATGGGCGATCTTGCGTCACTAACAAGCTGGATTGATAGCGCGAAAACGCTTGGCAAGCAGGCTGTGATCAGTGCTGCGCTAGAATCAAGCCTTGGACTCACACAGCTATCACGCTTTGCCACCTGGTTAACGCCTGATGTGGTTCCTGGGCTTGATACCCTGAGTATCTTTGCTCATCAACTTGATCGTACGTGGCCGGGGGCGCCGCAGCCATTAGCGCCCCTACATGACCAGCCCCTTATCTGGGTGAATACATTGTGACGGCCTCGGCGTTCGGATTTAAGGTATGGCCGTGGCGGCACTGGGCTGACTGTGCGCCAGACTCGCTTGCCATCGAGAGTGACACCTCACTGACATGGCAGGCGCTGGTGGCGGATGTAGACCGTCAGCAAACGCAGTTTAATGCCGCGCCAGTGGTGGTGTTCGACAGTCGTCTTGCTCCCCAGCGCTTAGTGGTGGGCCTGCTTGCTGCATGGCAAGCAGGCAAGATCACCTTAGTGCTCAATCATGCTTTAAGTGACGACGTGAAAGCCGCCGTGTTGGCTGAACTTAGCGAATTTCAATGGCTGGACTGCGCTCAAAATGAGGCAAGGAGATCCGACGCGATATCGATAGCGCCTTGGCAACCACGGCAACCGCTCACCATGACGCTAACATCGGGGTCAACAGGAAAGCCCAAAGCCGTGGTACATGCCGGACATCAACACCTTGCCAGTGCGGCAGGTTTAACCCAGATGCTGCCGTATCAAGGGCTGTCTGAGCACGAGGAGAGGCCGAGCAGTAGCACCGATAGTTGGTTGTTATCGTTGCCGCTTTTTCATGTGTCGGGGCTGGCTATTGTGTGGCGCTGGTTATTCAAAGGTGCCACCCTCGCCATTTTCCCTTGTCAGGGAGAAGCTTTACCCGAATCACTGACTCGGGTGACACACGCCTCCTTGGTGCCCACACAACTCTATCGCGCCTTACCTTGGTTGGCCGCGAGGCAAGCGCCTTCTCGACTTAAGCATGTATTACTGGGCGGTGCAGTGATTCCCGCACGATTGACACAACTAGCTGAGCAACAGGGCATTGCTTGTTGGTGTGGCTATGGCATGACAGAAACCGCATCGACCGTCACGTTAAAGCGCGCCGATGGCCATGACGATGTCGGTGAGCCTTTGCCGTATCGTACCGTTGCGCTGGCGAGCGATGGTGAAGTGATTCATCGTGGCGACACGCTCGCGTTAGGATATTGGCAAGCGGGACGGTTAAAGGCGCTTTCGGCAGAACAAGGCTTAGGCTCCCGGGATCTGGCGAGATGGGAGGCGCGCCGCCAGCGGCCTGTGTTGCGCATTATCGGGCGTAAGGATAATCAGTTTATCTGCGGCGGAGAAAATGTTCAGCCTGAGCGTATTGAAAATCACTTACTCCAACGAGACGAGATCAGCCAAGTCGTGGTTGTCCCGGTTATTGACCATGAATTTGGCGCGCGTCCAGTGGCGATAGTGCAAAGCACAGCGCAACTGGATCAGGCGCAATTAACGGCGCATTGTCATTCGCTAGCGCCTTATCAACGTCCCATTGCTTTTTTGCCGTGGCCGATATTAGAGCAGGGTGCCAGTATCAAGCCGTCACGTTTGCAGCTTGCCCAATGGGCAAGCCAGCAAATCGAACACTAAGGCCGGTCGGCACGTAAGCGAATCACCTCGTCGCGCATATACGCGGAGGTAGCTTTTTCCGGCTCCACGGCGGGGCCGGCCACCACAGTTACCTTTGACCAAAAGCGTTTTGGCAGTTTTAACATGGCCTTGCCGCCATGTCGGCTAAAATAACTGCCCCATAAGCCTTGCAGTGCCATGGGTACAACAGGGACCGGTGAACGCTGCAGAATCATATCCATGCCACGGCGGAACTGGTCTATTTCACCATCAAAGGTCAGGTGCCCTTCTGGGAAAATCAACACCACTTCGCCATTATCTAACGCGCGTTGGATCTCATTCATCGCGGCGCGAATGGTGCGTCCTCGGTGACTGATGGGGATCACTTTTGAGGTGCGGAAAAACCAATGCAGCACGGGTAATTTGTACAAGTCTTCAAACATCACAAAGCGAATCGGACGATGACAAGCACCCGCCAGCAAAAGCGCGTCCATGTAGCTGACATGATTACAAATCAGTAAGGCTCCCCCTTGTTCGGGAATATGGTGTAAATCTTTATGCTTCACCCGATACAAGGTGTGCGTGATCATCCACGTAAAAAAGCGCAGTGCAAAAATCGGCACCAACTGACTGACATAGATAGCCACCAATAAATTGAGCACTGTCAGCAACAGGAAAAACTCGGCAATGGAGATTTTGATCACCACCAAGAGGGTGATGCCAAGAATGGCACTTGCCACCATAAACAACGCATTGAAGATATTGTTGGCGGCAATAACGCGTGCACGCGCGGCTTTATCGGCGCGCTGTTGCATCAAGCTATACAAGGGAACAATAAAGATCCCACCGAACACGCCAATCATCAATAAATCGATAAACACCCACGTCAGTGTCGGGTCGGTCACAAAGGCGATTAAATCGCTGTGCACGGTTGGGCTGGCGGGCGTGGCAAAAAATAAATGCAACCCAAAGCCGGTAAGCCCAAGGCTTCCCAAGGGCACGATACCGGGCTCGATACGGTGGCCGGACAGCTTGTCACACAGCAGCGCGCCCACCGCGATACCGATTGAAAATAGGGTCAGTAAGAAGGAAACGCCGGTTTCATTCCCGCCCAGCAAGGCGGTGTATTTAGGAAACTGGGTCAGGTAGCTTGCACCAAGAAACCAAAACCAGCTGATACCTAAAATGGCCTGTAAGGTCACTTTGTCTTGGCGTGCAAAACGCAAGGTTTGTTTCATCAGTGCGATGGGTTTATAGCGCAGATTGAGGGTTGGATTACCGGCAGGCGCGGGAGGGATCGCATGTGCCGATAGCACGCCCAGCAGTGCAAAGGCTAATACCGCGGCGCCGGCAACCACATTGGCATGTGGGTGATGAGCGATAAATCCAGCGAGTAAGGTCCCGAGTAGAATAGATAAAAACGTGCCGGTTTCGACGAGCGCATTGCCCGAGACCAGTTCTTTATCGCTCAAGGTTTGTGGTAGCAGTGCGTATTTTACCGGGCCAAAAAAGGCGGACTGGGTGCCCATCATAAACAATAACCCTAGCAGCACTGTCCATGATTCGTAATACAAGGCAATCGCGGCGCTCGACATAATCAAGACTTCCAGCCATTTCACGCGCCGCATGATAAGGGCTTTATCGTATTTGTCGGCGAGTTCACCGGCAAAGGCAGAAAACAGGAAAAAAGGCAGAATAAATAACCCTGCCGCGGCATTAATAAACAGAGTTGCATCCATTGGCAATTGCTCGGCGGAAGCAAATGCGACCATGATCACCAACACGTTTTTATAAACGTTATCGTTAAAGGCCCCTAACGCCTGTGTGATGAAATAGGGCAGAAAGCGTCGCTCACGCAGAAGTTGAAACTGTTGGCTCATGAGTACATCGGTCCGTTTAGCGGTGCAATAAGCGACTTATACTAGCAAGGCGAGGCGAGTGCGCAACCTTTAAACGGGTTGCGCATCATTAGGTTATGCGATTGGCAATAAGTATGAACACCTGATATTGGCTGTGTCAGCGACAAATAACGGTTATTGATTACTGCCAGTCGATAGTGGCGTTAGGCAAATTTTTGGCTGTTTTTTATCGAGACTTGATCATTCAACGTCCAAAAGTCATATAGCACGCCGAGTAAGAAGAAACCGCCCGTAAACAGGTAAATGACCCCAGTGATCCATTTCCCCATGTACATACGGTGGACCCCAAAGATACCTAAAAAGGTCAGCAGCAGCCAAGCGACGGTGAAATTGGTTTGTCCGCTACGAAAACGTAGATCCGCTTCCTTATCCATTAGCGGGATCAAGAAGAGATCGATAATCCAGCCAATCCCGAGCAGGCCGAGGGTAAAAAACCAGAGCGTCCCAGTGACAGGTTTACCATAGTAAAAACGGTGTGCGCCAAGAAAGCCAAAGATCCAAAGCAGATAACCGATAAACTTGCTGTGGGTATCATTCATGGTCCAGTCCTATCAATGTAAATAAATGCGTTGTGAGCTTGGAGTCGTGACAGCGTAAATGGTTCCTTGAGTGCGCCAAACTTCGCGATGGTTCCCGAATCCGGTGGTGACGTTTGGTAACAATTAATGTCAGTCATAGGATTGACTTCACTTCCAGACACTCTAGCATGACATCAGTCATAAACCACAGATGAAGCAATCATGAAAAAATTACTCTCTGTCGCAGCGTTGATGTTTGTCTTCGTTGTTTCAGCGCCTTACGCAGAAGCCAAGCGCTTTGGTGGCGGTAAGTCATTTGGCAAAAGCTTTAAAACCGCCCCCGCCCCTAAGCAAAAAACAACCGATACCAACACCATCAAACAAAGCCCGACCAAAAGCAGCAGTAAAAAAGGCTTGATGGGTGGTTTACTCGGCGGCTTACTCGCCGGTGGTTTGTTGGCGGCCTTTTTTGGTGGTGCCTTTGAGGGTATCCAATTTATGGATATCTTAATCCTTGGTTTAATTGCCTACCTGATTATGAAGTTCTTGCGGGGCATGACACAGGCCAAAGCCAGTGCTCAGGCGCAAGGGCCCGCTTACGCGGGACAAAACAAAGGCTATTATCACGAACAGTCCTCAGCGTTTCGTAACAATGCTACAGACACTAGCGCGACGTCGGGTGGTTTCGGGGAAACACAAACCGATGTTCCCTTTAACTTCCCGCCACAATTCGACATGCAAAGCTTTTTGAGTGGTGCGCGCGAACACTACCGTATTTTGCAAGGCGCTTGGAACCATAACGAACTGGAGAAAATCCAAGAGTACGTGACGCCAGCGCTGTATAACGACTTAGCCGCCGAACGTGCGCGATTAGGCGGAGAGCAACACACCGAAGTGATGTATGTGGATGCTGAGATTGTGCGTGCCGATTACGACAGTCGCACTGCCCAACTGAGTTTGAAATTCACCGGTCGTTACTGTGATCGTGTCGAGGGTGTAGAAGAAGATATCTCGGATATTTGGCATCTGGAGCGTGATTTGACCCAGTCCAATGCACCTTGGTTGATCGTAGGTATTCAAAGCTAAAGCGAGAACACGCGTTTCGCTACAATAACGCTAGCTCATCACTGGGCTGGCGTTTTTTATGTTGCCGCCTCGAGGTAAATTAAATTATCTAACGCTTGCTGGGTACTCTCACCGCACACGTCTTTGTCAGCGCTAAAGGCACTACACACCGCGGGTCGCTCAGGACGACCAAACAGTTTACATAAATTATGCTCGTCGAGTTGGACACATCGTATTCCTGCGGGTTTACCGTCAGGCATACCGGGTATTGGAGAGGAAATACTCGGGGCAATACAACACGCGCCGCAGCCTAAACGGCACGAGAATGTCGGCGTAGTGGGCATAAAACCTCGGTATCGTAGAAAAACGGGCAGGCACTCTATCATTGACGTTGGTTGTCGCCAAGTCGGGAAGGGAAGGTCGCTTGCACTTTACCGCTATGATGGTTATAACAGCGGCGCATTGTCGTTACCGCCACAAAGCGGAAAAATATAAGAGAGTACACATCATGAGCACGCCTTTTTGGCAACAAAAAACCTTGGCGCAAATGAGCGACGAGGAGTGGGAAGCTTTATGTGACGGTTGTGGCCGTTGCTGTTTACATAAGCTGATCGACGAAGAGACCGACGAGCTTTACTACACCAATGTCGCTTGTAGTTTGCTCGATGATAAAACCTGTTCGTGCAAAGATTATCCCAATCGCTTCTCTTATGAAGAGTCATGCCTGAAGCTTACCCGTGATAAGATTGATGAGTTTTATTGGTTGCCGGAAACCTGTGCCTATCGCTTGCTGGCTGAACATAAGCCCTTACCCGAGTGGCACCCGCTGATCACAGGATCAAAGGCGGCGATGCATAAAGCGGGGATCTCGGTAAAAGACAGCGTGGTGTACGAAATCGATGTGATTGATTGGGAAGATCATATCCAATAGCGATTCGATACGTATAGCGCTTAACACGTAGCTCTTTATTCGGCTCCTTATTGTTTGAGTGACAGATACCATGGTTTAACTCACGCAACGAGAGGGACTTTACTTGTCGAGGTTAGCGACTTTTTGCTTTCTTCACATCCAACCGTTCTGCTAAAAAATCGATTAGGACACGCACCCGCCTTGTTAGGTGGCGGTTGTGAGGGTAGAGTGCTGATATCGTTGTTGGTGGGAGTGAATAATCTATCAATACGACCCGTAAATCCCCGCTGTCCACATATTTTCTAAACAGAAAATCCGGACCAAACCCGATCCCCATCCCCTTACACACTCCATCGGTGACTAAGCTGCCATCGTTACAGGTTAGGCTCCCTGAGACTTTTACTGTAATTTGCTCACCATTTGGTAAGCGATAAGGCCAGCCTTTATTAAGTTTAGATTCACCGTAGATAAGACAGTTGTGTTGAATTAAATCCTTTGGCTGTGTTGGGACTCCTCTTGTTTCCAGATAATGGGGAGAGGCGACCGTTTGGAAGGTACAATCAGTAAGCTTGCGTGAAATAAGACTAGAATCCTCTAGCTGACCAACCCTAATAGCGACATCAACTCCCTCTTCAACGAGGTTAGCAACTCGTCCGCTGGCAATCACATCTAGCTCGATATCTGGATATTGGCTTTGAAAATCAAATAGCAACCCGCCAAGCCCTGAGATAATCAAGCTTTGAGGTATGGTGATTCGAACTTTCCCCCTTGGTGAGTTTTGGCTGTCTATCACCTCAGCACGCGCACTTTCGGCCTCTTTTATGATGAGCTTGCAATGGCTGTAAAAGCGGGCTCCTTCGTCAGATAGGCTTAGCTTACGTGTTGTGCGATACAGCAACCGCGAGCCCAGCTCCCTCTCCAGTAGCGTTACTTGCTTGCTAACAAATGATTTGGATAGTGCCAATCGGTCAGCAGCAGCGGTAAAACTCCCCGAATCTACGACCACTGCGAAAGTTTCCATCAGAGTAAGGATATTCACATTTATCGCTCTCAGTAAACAATGAGTTCACATGAATCCTATATATCTTTTCACTGGGAGACAATAACCTGAAAAAAGACGGTCGAAATCAGGCTTTGGGTGTTCATCAAATTTTTAAAGGTGACTTATGACGAAGAAACAACATCATAGTTTTTACTATGGAAAAATTGCGAAGGGACTCCACTGGGGTATGGCGCTGGTGTTATTAGTGCTTATCCTAGTCGGCAGCTACATGACAGGGCTGGAAACGTCGAATCCAACTCGGTTTCAATTGGTGATGCTACACAAATCGTTTGGCGTCATCTTCATGCAGCTGGCAGTGTTTCGGGTTATTTGGCGTCATGTTAGCTCTTACCCTAAATTACCGAACGTTTTGGCTAATTGGGAACGGCGCTTGTCTAAGGGAGTTACATTAGTGCTCTACGCATTGATGCTGATGATCCCCTTAAGCGGCATTGCCATGACTAATTTTTCAGGCTTCTCGATCAGTCTTTTTGGTGTTGTTGAGATCCCACCACTATTTGACAAAGATCTGCCGCTTGCAGGGGTGGCGAAACAAGTTCATGTTATTCTTGTATACGGGTTATTAGTGGCGCTTTTCCTGCATGTTTCAGGAGCACTTAAGCACCGTTTTTTAGATTCCCCTGAAGCCGATTTATTACCTCGAATGCTGCCGATAAAACCGCGATCGTAGAGATGGAACTAGTCCTTCATAGCCGATCTAGCTAAAACTCAATGAAAATCAAGATATCAGTATGTATACACTCAAATTATATCATCACCCTTTGTCAGTATGCTCAATGAAGGTACGACTGGCATTGGAAGAGAAAGGTTTGGACTGGACTGGGCGTGTAATCGACATCCTACGTTCACAGGAACAATTGGATCCCTGGTATCTGGCACTCAACTCTAAAGGCGTCATCCCTACACTTGAGTGGCAAAAGGATACAACGGAAGTGATCACTGACTCTGCTCACATCATTCGATTTATCGCATCGCTTCCGAATGGAAAAAGCTTGCTGCCACAAAGTGATACTAACTACCAATTAATGGATTATTTGCTTGAGCTAGCAGATACCATTGATCTCCAGATTCTTAGCTATGCCCGCCATCCTTCGATGGAAAAATCTGAGAAAATATTAGACAAGCGTATAAAAAAGTCACTGATACTGGCTAAGCAATACCCTGAGTTAAAGCAGATATACTTGGATTGCGCGGCACGTTCTGAGCGCAGTAAGACATTTCGAGTGGATGTGCAACATATCAAGCAGGTTGAGCAGCGTGCACATGCGTCTATTATCTTTGCTGAACAACAATTAGTCGGTAAGTCGTTCCTGCTAGGTGATGAATACTCATTAGCTGATGTGATTTGGACTGTCGTGTTATCAAGGCTTGAGTTGCTAGGTTATTCAGGATGGGTTAATAGTGCTGATTTTCCACTATTGGCTAACTATTACGACCGTATGAAGCAACGCGAGAGTTATAAACAGGCGCAGATTCAAAATCAGTGGTGGGGCTAATAAGCACATTAGTAGTTATACCTAGTCTCATAGACGTGACGTGGTGTAAATATCGCCATGTGGTATAACCCATTGTTTAATTTCTGTTGTTGGGCATAATGATTGCCAACTCGACAGGAGGTGGAATGCAAGAGTATGCACGTCGTTCTAAAGCTGGCTGGGCCCTCGCGGTAGCGATATGGGTTCTGGCAGTGTGCGCCTTGCAAAACCAACTGAGTTGGCAATCAGGTGTGCAAGCCGCTTGCCAAGCATTGAGTATGCAAGACCAAAGTGATGATGCGAGTGCGGTCGGGAAAAAATGTGCCCTGTCTGAGCAGCTGGTTCAGCCTACCGCGTTGACGCTCGATTGGCTTCCCGCGCCACTTTGGTGGCTGATTGTACTACTTGCGGTCATGGCGACGGTGAGCGTATCGATTACCTTACCCACTCACGACCCACCCACCTATCGGCGACGGCACCTTTGTTTTTGTGTGTTCCGAGAATAAAGCGCCTGCTTTTCAAATGGCGTATTTATTCTTAACAAGGAACAGACTTATGAATCGAATCAATGACTATTGGCACACTGTTAAACAAGGTCGCGCTTGGCAAGCTTGGGTCTTGCTGCCGCTATTGTCTTTGTGCTTACTGCTACTCACTCCAACGGCACGAGCCAATGCTCCGGATACCGGCTGGCTCAGAAATTCTGATCATCCGCCGGTGACGGCACGTTTAGCGTTAACTGGGCAAGGGAGTCCAGACACGCTGCGCCTCGATGGGTTACTTTCTATCCGCTTGCAAGGTGATTGGAAAACATACTGGCGCTCGCCCGGCGAAGGGGGCGTGGCTCCCGAATTGATTATCAATGACAGCCAAAACCTGAACCAGATTACTTGGCACTGGCCGGCGCCGAAGCGCTATGAGCAGCTCGGGTTGACCATGCTCGGCTATAAAGGGCAGGTTGCTTTCCCCCTGACATTGAATGTTGAACACTGGCAACAGCCGGTTTCACTGGATGCGACGCTGCGCTTGTCATCGTGTACCAGTGTGTGTGTGATCACTGACTATCCTATCTCGCTCGACTTTACGCCAAGTGCACTAGAGGCCGATGGCGAGCGGATGTATCAGTTTAACCAAGCGATGAGTCAGGTGCCCAAGCCACTCCCAAATGTGACGCTTGATTCTGCGGTTTGGGATGCCAGTAAACAGCAGCTCGCCGTCACCGTGACGGGCAACCAAGCTTGGCAGCAACCTGACCTCCTAGTGGATGGTGAGGCGGTGATTGATGACACCTTTGGGTTGCCGAGTATCCACCGTGATGGCAATACGCTGACCGCGACCTTTGATGTAACCAATTGGATTGAAACCCCCAATCTTACCGACAAGCCGATTCAGGTTACCGTCATGGATAAACAGCTACTCGCCGAGCATAGCATCACGGTACGAGCAGGCCATGTGGTTGCACACGCGGGACTTTCTATTTGGGTGATTGGCGGGATTGCACTCTTGGGCGGTTTGATCCTGAATGTGATGCCTTGTGTACTCCCCGTTCTGGGACTCAAACTCAACAGCATTGTTGCGAACCCTAACGCCACTCGTGGCGTCATTCGTGGCCAGTTTTTGGCCTCAGCAGCTGGGATACTCGTCTCCTTCTGGGCGATTGCTGGATTACTGATGGCGCTCAAGCTAACAGGACAAGCGGTGGGTTGGGGCATCCAGTTCCAAAGTCCGATCTTTATCGGGGTCATGACGCTGGTGATTTGGCTCTTTGCCCTGAGCTTATTCGACGTGCTGCGTATTGATTTACCCTCAAGCTGGCAGACGTGGCTAGCAACACGCGGGGGTCACACCCACAGTGGTCACTTTGTGCAAGGCGTGTTTGCGACCTTACTGGCCACACCGTGTTCGGCCCCTTTCCTTGGCACGGCTGTGGCGTACGCACTGGGCGGCTCTTTGACGGCACTATGGCTGATTTTTACCGCGCTGGCGATTGGTATGGCGCTGCCGTGGCTGTTGGTCGCCGCTTTCCCAGGGCTGACTCGCGCATTGCCAAAACCCGGCCCGTGGATGAACCACGTCAAACGGGTCTTTGCGCTATTGCTGGCTGGCACCACAGTGTGGCTATTCTGGTTATGGATGCCTTATCTTGGCGTCTTAGGTGCAATAGCAGTGGGAACACTGTTGCTAGTTGCTACTGTGTGGCTGACATATCGGACCCTTGGTAAGCAGGCAGCAATTAAAGGCTCGGCTGGGTTGCTGGTTATTATTGTGCTTGGGTTGATAGGAGCGTCCTTGACCGCGCAGCAGTGGGCAACGCCCCTCAATCCTGAACCAGATTGGGTAAGCCTTGATGAAGCGGCAATCACGCGCGCCGTCGAACAAGGACAAGTGGTGTTTGTCGATGTGACCGCCGATTGGTGTATTACTTGCCATGCCAACAAAGTAGGGGTGATGCTACAGTCGCCCGTCTATGATGCGATTACCGCGCCGAATGTAGTGACGATGCAAGGTGATTGGACCCGTCCGAGTGATACCGTGACGCAGTATTTGCAAAAGCACCAGCGCTATGGCGTGCCGTTCAATATTGTCTATGGTCCGGGTGCACCTGATGGGATCGCATTGCCGGTGATTTTGACCGATAACGCGGTGATGGCCGCGATTGAGCAGGCGAAAACACCATGACGGCCAATCAAACGAAACTGTCATGGCGTCAGCGGGTCAAACGTGGTGCGCGTGATCTGTGCTGGCTCATCGTGTTTGTGTTGATATCGAGCACTGCTGTCGATTGGTGGCGAAGCCGTGATATCGATACCAGTCAGGTACCGGTGACGTCGATGCGTTTGCTGGATGGTCGCCAACAAGATTTGGTTGCTATGTCGCAACAAGAGCCGGTGCTGGTCTATGTGTGGGCAAGTTGGTGCGGGGTATGCCGTTTTGTGACTCCCTCGGTAGATTGGCTAAGTGGTCATGCGCAAGTGGTCTCGATCGCGTTACGCTCGGGCTCGGATAAACATGTGGCCGGATACCTTGCTCATCATGGTTATGATTTTCCTGTGGTGAACGATCAAAGCGGGGCGCTTTCTAATGCCTTTTCAGTGAAAGTAACGCCCACCGTGATGGTGATCGAACAAGGAAAAATTACTTCAATTACAACCGGATTCACCACGCCCCTTGGCCTATGGTTGAGACTGTTGTAATGCATTTATATCAATAAAAAGGAAACCCAATGTCCTTCACTCGTTATATCGCGCCATGTGTTGCGCTCATGATGCTAGCCATGCCTACTAGCGCCAAGAATTTAAGCGATACACAGCAAGCGCAACTGGATGAAATTGTTAGCTTGTTGGAAGATAACCCCAAGCTAATTGCCAACCTTAATCAGAGTTTGCAGAAGTTTGTTGAGCAGCAGCAGACGTTTAAGCAGAACCTTGCCAAACGTCGCGACTGGTTTGAGTCTAAGACCCACAGCTGGATTGGCGCTGAAAATCCAACCGTCACTGTGGTGAACTTTATGGACTACAACTGCCCGTACTGTAAAAAGTTGGAAGATGAACTGCAAAAACTGGTGGCCGCGCATGATGATGTCAAAGTCATCAATATTGCCGTGCCACTTAAACAACAAACCATTGATGAGCTGGGCACCAACTCTGCGGTATATGCCATGAATGTATGGCTAGAACAGCCAGAAGCTTTTGCACAAGTTCATGAGTTGCTGATGAAAAAGCGTGGTATGCATGATGCGCGCTCGCTAGAGAAAATCGCCAAGAAAACCAAGACCGAGCAATGGCTAAAAATGCCAGAAGAAACAGGAAAAGCGGTGGCGGATAACTACCGAGCCTTTGTTGAGCTGGGGCTGCGTGGCACGCCAGCGATGATCATTGGCGATCAAGTCGCGCCGGGCTATTTACCTTATCCGCAGCTAGAGGCCATGGTTGAGGCAGCGAAGGCTGAGGGCTAGGTCTGTACCACTAATGCTAACAGTATGAAAGCCAGTCATATTTTGACTGGCTTTTTTTGTTAGCTGCGCTTTGCGGCAAAAGCTGGCAAAATAGCGCGCCTTACTGGTAAAGGTCATGGCATGAGTCAAACATATCCATCTGCCCCTCGCGTGGTTTTAGGCCCAATGGAAGGGGTACTCGATCCCTTAATGAGAAACCTGCTCACGGAGATTAATCATTACAGTCTCTGTGTGACGGAATTTGTGCGTGTGGTCGATCAGCGTTTACCCGAGAAGGTCTTTTATCGCTTGTGCCCTGAATTGCATCAAGGAGGCGTCACCGCCGCCGGCACGCCGGTGCGTGTGCAGCTGTTGGGACAAGATCCGGTGTCGATGGCGCGCAATGCCGTCCGAGCCATTGAGCTTGGCTCCCACGGGATAGATATTAATTTTGGCTGTCCGTCAAAAACGGTGAATGGCAACCGAGGTGGTGCGGCCTTGCTCAAGACCCCAGAGCATATGTTTGATGTGGTGAAAGCGGTACGCGATGCGGTGGACTCAGCCCATGTGGTGAGTGCCAAAATTCGTCTTGGCTACAACGATTTGGATGACTACCCGGAGATTGCTGATGCGGTATACCAAGCTGGTGCCTCTGAGCTTGTTGTCCACGGGCGAACTAAGCGTGATGGCTACAAAGCGGGTACCATTCGTTGGGATTTGATCGCAGAGATAAATCAACAACTGCCTATTCCTGTCACCGCGAATGGCGATATTTGGCACCGAGAGGATGCGCTACGCTGCCAAGCCATCACGGGGTGCGACACCTTAATGGTTTGTCGTGGTGCCCTGAACATGCCCAACCTTGGCGCCCACATTCGAGACAATGTTGCACCAATGGCGTGGACAGACGTGCTTACGTTATTGGTACGCTATACCGAACTCGAGCTACAAGGTGATAAGGGCCAGTATTTCCCGAACCGAATAAAACAGTGGTTCAAATATTTACGTCAGTACTATCCGCAAGCAGAGGCTTGTTTTAAAGCGATTCGTGTGCTCAATCGCGCTGATGAGATAGTGCGTGAGCTGGATAACGCTCGCCTCGCTGACGCGACTCAACAGATACGGGAGACAGAATGTCAACACTAATCACGCTTTCTTCTGAATGGGAAGGCATGCCAGCCAGCTTTGTAGAAGGTGCCCTGCTGGCCGCCAATATCTGTCCCGCACCGCTATCACCGGACACATGGTTATCGGTATTGATGACGGCAGGCCTTGATGAAGACGATGTCCATTTACCTGACGCCGATAAAAAGACGATCCTTGCGCATCTTGACGTGCAGTATCACGCCCTCATGCGCAACGACTATGAGTTGCCAGACGCGTTGATGCTGTCGTTACGTAGCGAACCGGCTCAAGCGTTTGCCGAAGGTTTTCTTGCGGTATGGCCTTATGTTGAGCCGCATTGGCAAGAGGCTACCGTCGGCGATGGAAGTCGCCGCATGTTATCTGCACTGGTGACCTCGATGCTGTTGCTGCATGACGAGGCGGGGACGCTGGCGCAAATGAAAGAAGTTGGCTTAGATATTGAGCCCGGTCGCTACATCGACCAATTGGACCTAATGATCCAAGAGGTCGCCAAAGCTGCAGATGAAGTGCAGCAAGGCAGCCATGGCGCCCATCAAATTAACCCGTTTAAGTCGGTAGGGCGCAACGATCCTTGTCCGTGTGGCAGTGGCACCAAGTTTAAAAAGTGTTGTGGGCGATAAGCGATTGCAGGAGAGAACGATGACGCAAGTAAACACGCAAGCGGCGATTCGTGTGGTCGCCGGTGTGATTGGGCAAGCAAACCAAGTGCTTGTTGCTCAGCGCCACCCAGACAAGGCCTACATTAGCTGGTGGGAATTTCCGGGGGGTAAAGTAGAAGCGGATGAAAGCGATCAACAAGCCCTCGCGCGTGAGCTAAAAGAAGAGCTGGGAGTGACGGTAGCCGTCGGCGCGCCGATTGTCGAAACAGAATATGACTACGGTGATAAGCGCATTTTGTTGTGTAGCTATTGGTGCACCCTCGCCAAGGGAGAGCCTGAAGCCCTGAGTCATCAGGCCATTCACTGGAGCGAACCAAACCGACTCGATCCCGCGGTATTTAGTGCAGCGGATAGACCTTTACTAGCTAAGCTACAAGCCGATACGCAAATCGTCTGCGAAGCCTAAGTGGCTGCAGATGCGCCGCCCTCGATTTGGAGGCGGCGCGTCAAGGTTACTAAGAAAAGATACGGCGCGGTGGTCGGCCAATAAATTGGGCGATGATGACTAACCCCCACACTACCAGCATTGCCGAGAAAATACCTACCAACCATTGTGGCATCGAAAAGCCAAGCCATTGCCATACCACCTTGCTGCAATCACCATAAGCTTCAAATACCTGTGGAAGCCATTGATTGAGTGGGGCCCAAGCCGGGAAGTTCACCGCGACATCACACGTCGGGCCGAACAGTTGATTCGGATCCGGAAATTGGTAACTGACATGCTCAAGTGCCAGTTTTAGCCCCCAGGCAGCGGTCACCCCATAGCCGAGTAACCCCAAGGTGCGTAATGCAGCATTTTGCGGCGCAATCACGCCAACCAGTGCGGCTGCTCCCACGCCAAACAGTGCAACCCGTTCATAAATACACATCACACAAGGCGCGAGTGATTGGTGATATTGGAAATACAGCGCTGTAGCCTCAAGACCGACAACACTCACGAGCAACAGCAGCCAAGAAAAACGACTGCGAGAAAACTGGTTTAAGGCGCGCCACATAACTCAAATTACTCCTGATACAAAAGAAGGCCCTAAACAGGGCCTTGCTATTCAATCGTTTGTTGAGCCTAAGGTCAATGGTAGAAGTGCGTTAGTGCGCACTCGGTAAGGCTTGTTGGGTCATATGAATGGTTTCAGAAATCCATCCTTGATGTAGCATCCATTCAGTGGCCGGCACCAAGAAAAACTCGATCCCCACCACGCCGAGTAGGCCCATTACGATGGTGTAAGGCAATGCCATATAGACCATGCGTCCGTAGGAGAGGCGAAGTAACGGTGCCAATGTGGAGGTGAGCAAAAACAAGAAGGCGGCTTGACCATTCGGAGTGGCGACCGAAGGCAGGTTTGTCCCAGTATTAATGGCGACGGCCAGCATGTCGAATTGTTCACGGTCGATAACGCCGTTAATAAGCGCGGATTTCACTTCATTAATGTACACAGTGCCGACGAAGACATTATCAGACACCATCGACAGCAACCCGTTCGCGATATAGAACATGGTGAGCTGCATATGGCCCTCCAACGACAGGACGAGATCGATCACAGGCGCAAATAAGTGTTGGTCGATAATCACGGCGACTACCGAGAAGAACACCGCCAACAGCGCGGTAAAGGGCAGTGCCTCTTCAAATGCTTTGCCGATGTGGTGTTCATCGATCACCCCGGTAAATGCGGTTGCCAAGATGATAATGCTGAGACCAATCAAGCCGACTGCGGCTAAATGAAGGGCAAGGGCGGCAATCAACCAAACGGCGATCAACGCTTGAACCACCAGTTTAGCCACATCTTGTGGCGTGCGTTTGGCGCGTTGTGCTTTATCGTATTCCACCAGAATCTTAAGGACGTTATCTGGAAGCTGTGCGCCGTATCCGAATAGACGTAACTTTTCCACCAACACACAGGTGAGGAGGCCTGCGACAAAGACCGGCAGGGTCACTGGTGCCATCCGCAGAATAAACTCACCAAAATGCCAGCCAGCTTGATCGGCAATAATCAGGTTCTGAGGTTCACCTACCATGGTCATGACGCCACCGAGCGCGGTACCCACGCCCGCATGCATCAGTAGGCTGCGCAAGAAGGCGCGATAATTTTCCAGATCGTTGCGACTGAGATCATCACTCAGGCTCTCATCTGTAGTGTGGTCATGCGCGGCGCCAAATTCTTTTCCTGAGGCAACGCGGTGATAAATCGAGTAAAAGCCCACGGCGACACTAATGACCACGGCAATCACGGTGAGGGCATCCAAAAAGGCGGATAGCGTCGCCGCCGCGACACAAAACGCGAGAGAGAGTGCAATTTTGGAACGGATTCCCAATAAGATTTTGGTGAAAATATACAGCAACAGCTGCTTCATAAAGTAAATCCCTGCCACCATAAAGACCAGTAGCAGCAAGACTTCAACATTGGCAACCAATTCATGCTTTACTTGCGCGGGGCTTGTCATACCGATAGCGACGGCCTCAATCGCAAGCAGACCGCCCGGTTGCAGAGGATAGCATTTTAGCGCCATGGCTAAGGTGAAAATGAATTCGACCACCAGTAGCCAGCCGGCAATGAAGGGGTCAATCGAGAATACAATTGGGTTGATAATTAAAAAGGCGACAATGGCCAGTTTGTACCAATCTGGCGCTTTACCGAGAAAGTTCTTCAAAAACGCGGTTCTGAGTGTCATGGTCTTAGCCATAGTGAAAGTCTCATGGTTATGTATGCATCGTACAGGCGGCGCATGGCGAGAAAACACACGTACACAGAAACCATAGCAGCCCGTTTGAGAGAGCGATGGATCCAGTACGAGGAGCGGGTCACTGTACAAATTCGGTGTTCGGCAATGGCGAGCAGCGTAGGCGGTTGGTCGCAACTGCATGACGGATGTGCGCTATTTTGCCTTAGACATACTTTGTTACATCTTGTATGACATAATTTTGCGAATTATGCCCAGATTTTCATTGATCTGGTACAAAAATCTGCAGGATGTCACTTCATTGGCCCTGAAAACACGTAGCGGTTTCTGCCTGAAAAGACTAGTGGTATGATGAGTTATTAATCAGAGCAAGAAGCAAATTGGAATTAAGATTCAATGGTTATAAAGGCGGATAGCCCAGCAACGTTTGCTGAAAAATATATAATTGAAAGTATTTGGAATAATCACTTCCCGAAAGGGTCGATTCTACCGGCTGAGCGTGAATTATCAGAGCTTATCGGTGTGACCCGAACCACATTACGTGAAGTCTTGCAGCGCTTAGCGCGCGATGGTTGGTTAACTATCCAACATGGCAAACCAACCCGTGTAAACGATTATATGCGCACGTCTGGGCTGAGTATTCTCGATACGTTGGTGACGTTGGAAGGCCAAGATGTCCACGGTGTGCTGGAAGACCTGCTGGCTGCACGCACCGATATTAGCGGTGTTTATATGCGCTATGCGGCAAAAAATCGCCCGCAAGAGTGTATTAATCTTATCGATCATGTGATTAAACGCTGTGAGCAAGTGCTTGAAAGTGAGAGCTTTGAACAGTTTATCGCCTTGATTGATGAGCAAGCCGAGGTGCTTAAAGACGTCAAGAAGATTCAAGATAAGTACGGCAAACAAGATCCCGCACTGTGTGAGCGGATCTCAATGGGACGTGCCTTTAACCACTTCGACTACATGCTGTTCCAAGGCATGGCACATTATTCTGGCAATAAAGTGTATGTATTGACCATTAATGGTATGCGTCAGATTTATTCGCGAGTGGGTGGCTACTACTTTATGGATCGCCGTGCGTGTGAGATTGCATTACGCTTCTACAGTGACTTGCGCGGTTTGATTGAAAACAATCAACATAATGCCATCAGCGATCGAGTGAAGCAGTACGGTCGTGAAAGTGGTGCATTGTGGTTTGGCAATCGTGAAACCATTGCGGCCAATATGGCCGAAGAAGAGGCCTAACCGACGCATAGCTTCAAGCGAGGTGTAATGCTGTTTTGCGCCTCATTGGTTTAAACAGTAAAAAGCCAGAGGCCTTGTGCCTCTGGCTTTTTTGTCTATCTATCTTAGGACGGGACAGGTGGCAAGACTAGCTTCCGACTAACATGTCTGGGTCAAATTGCGGCCGTTTCGGACAGCTACTCAGTATTTTCCCTCGTCCTTCACTGGTTTCCTCTTCGAGGATCACTTCAAATCCCCAGAGTCGATGGACATGTTTCAGCACTTCCTCATAGGAATTGGCTAATGGGATGCGGTTATGAGGCACATAGCGCAGGGTGAGTGACCGATTACCGCGTAAGTCTACATCATAGACTTGGATGTTGGGTTCACGATTACTGAGGTTATATTGAGCAGAGAGTTTTTCTCTCAGCTGGCGGTAACCTTGTTCATTGTGAATACTGGTGACTTCGATGTAACTTTGCTTATCGTCATCATTGACGGCGAAAAGCTTCATATCGCGCATGACCTTGGGCGATAAAAACTGGCTGATAAAGCTCTCGTCTTTAAAGTTCGCCATCGCAAAATGCACCGTATCGAGCCAATCTTTGCCTGCAATCTCTGGGAACCAGTACTTATCTTCTTCGGTTGGGTTTTCACACATTCGGCGAATGTCTTGGAACATGGCAAACCCGAGGGCATAGGGATTGATCCCTGAATAATACTGGCTGTTGTAAGGCGGCTGTGCGACCACGTTGGTATGGCTGTGTAAAAACTCCATGATAAAGCTATCCGTCACCAAGCCCTCATCGTAGAGATGATTCAAAATGGTGTAGTGCCAGAAGGTTGCCCAGCCCTCATTCATCACCTGAGTTTGCTTTTGTGGATAAAAATACTGGCTAATCTTGCGCACGATACGCACGATTTCACGCTGCCACGGCTCTAGCAATGGCGAGTGTTTCTCAAAGAAATACAACAGATTTTCCTGCGGCTCGGCGGGGAAGCGCCGTGTCTCTTGCTCCTGTTCTTTCTTGCCGCCCGGAATGGTACGCCACAGTTCATTCACTTGGGTTTGTAGGTAGTCTTCGCGGGCTTTTTGTCGCGCTTTTTCTTCAGCGAGAGAGATTTTCTGCGGACGCTTGTATCTGTCTACCCCGTAATTCATCAGCGCATGGCAAGAGTCGAGCAAGTTTTCGACTTCGGCGAGGCCATACTTCTCTTCGCATTCACTGATGTAGTTTTTCGCAAACAGCAGATAGTCGATGATCGAACCGGCGTCGGTCCAAGTTTGGAATAGATAGTTGCCCTTAAAAAAAGAGTTGTGGCCATAACAGGCATGTGCCATCACCAAGGCTTGCATGGTGATGGTGTTTTCTTCCATTAAATAGGCAATACAAGGGTCTGAATTGATCACTATCTCATAGGCAAGCCCCATATAGCCGTGCTTATAGTGACGTTCGGTCTCGATAAATTTTTTGCCAAATGACCAGTGATTATAATTAATCGGCATGCCGACGCTTGAGTAAGCATCCATCATTTGCTCGGCAGCGATAATTTCAATCTGGTTGGCGTAGGTATCGAGCCTGTAGTGCTCGGCAACGCGTTTAATTTCCTTGTGATACTGCTCAAGCAGATCAAAGGTCCAATCCGGCCCATCATGGAGCGGCGTCTTACGTTTGCCTTTAGTGACAGCCATACCTAATCTCCCTGAAAAAACATACCGATGCAGAGATGGCGTCAGGCTTCGACCTGACGCTTAAACAATTCGCGGAACACGGGGAAGATATCTTCCGCCGAGCGAATATTCTGCATCGCAAAGTTGTCATGGCTTTCCGCGAGTGCCTCATATTCACGCCATAACGTTTGATGCGCGCGGCGCGTAATCTCGATATAGGCGTAATAGCGGCTGACCGGCAGTAAGCTTTTCTGCAGTAGCTCACGACAACCCGGTGAATCGTCTGCCCAGTTGTCGCCGTCAGACGCTTGGGCGGCATACACGTTCCACTCTGTGGGGTTGTACCTGTCTTTGATGATCTCATCCATCAAGCGCAATGCACTGGAGACAATGGTGCCGCCGGTTTCTTGCGAGTAAAAGAATTCGTGTTCATCGACTTCTTTTGCTTGGGTATGATGGCGAATAAAGACCACCTCTACATTTTTGTAGGTACGGGTTAGGAACAGATACAACAAGATATAAAAGCGTTTTGCGATATCTTTAGTCGCCTGATCCATTGACCCTGACACGTCCATCAGACAAAACATCACCGCTTGGCTACTGGGCTGTGGCCGTTTTTCGTAGTTTTTATAGCGAAGATCGAAGGTATCAATAAAAGGTACCGCGGCGATCTTGCTTTTCAGTGCTGCAATTTCCTCTTCAAGTCGCTTCATCTCCAAAGGCTGTGCTGGCTCAGAGTGACGCAAGCTTTCAAGCGCTTCCTCTAGCTCTGCCAGCTCTCGGCGCTTGCTCGCAGACATCGCGGTGCGACGCGCCAACGAGTTTTGCAATGAGCGCACAATGGCGATATTCGAGGGCACACCATTAGAGGTATACCCCGCTCGGTGGGTCTTATACTCCACCATTTTTTGCATTTGATTTTTCTTCAGATTGGGTAGCTCGAGATCTTCAAACAACAAATCGAGATACTCATCTTTCGAAATTTGGAAGACAAAATCGTCTTGGCCTTCACCGTCTGGACTGGCTTGTCCGTCACCTGCGCCACCACCGCCTTCACCACCGGGGGGGCGTGCAATACGATCGCCGGGGCTAAATTGGTCGTTGCCAGGATGGACAGCATCACGCTGTCCTCCTTTGCCTTGGTGAAAGGTCGGTTCACGGATGTCGCGTGATGGAATCGAAATATCCTCGCCACTTTCGACATCAGTGATTGACCGGTTGTTGACGGCGTCGGCGATTGACTCTTTTATCTGCCTTTTGTGGCGGCGTAAAAAGCGCTGTCGATTGACGGTGCTTTTATTTTTGCCATTGAGCCGACGATCAATAAAATGCGCCATAACTCTCTCCCGTCACGTGTGTCCGCCCTGAAAGGGATGTGCTACGACGATTTACGTACGCGCAAATACCATTCAGATAGCAAGCGAACCTGCTTGCGGGTATATCCTTTTTCCATCATACGAGCGACAAAGTCGTCGTGTTTTTTCTGCTCGTCGCTAGACGTTTTGGTGTTAAATGAAATCACCGGTAGCAAGTCTTCGGTATTGGAGAACATTTTCTTCTCGATGACCGTTTTCAGCTTCTCGTAGCTGGTCCAAGCAGGGTTTTTGCCCTCATTATTGGCACGTGCACGTAGGACGAAATTGACGATCTCGTTACGGAAGTCTTTCGGGTTGCTGATCCCGGCAGGCTTCTCAATTTTCTCCAGTTCGCTATTGAGCGCCGAGCGATCGAACAGTTGGCCAGTGTCTGGGTCGCGGAACTCTTGGTCTTGAATCCAAAAGTCTGCATAAGTTACGTAGCGGTCAAAGATATTCTGGCCATATTCCGAGTAAGACTCGAGATACGCCGTTTGAATTTCTTTGCCGATAAACTCGATATATTTCGGGATTAGATAGCCTTTTAGGTGCTCGAGGTAACGCTCTGCAATTTCTTGTGGGAATTGCTCACGTTCAATTTGTTGCTCAAGGACGTAAAAGAGGTGGACCGGGTTTGCGGCGACTTCTGCGTGGTCAAAGTTAAACACACGAGACAGGATCTTGAACGCAAAGCGGGTTGAGAGCCCATCCATGCCTTCATCGACCCCGGCGTAATCGCGGTACTCTTGGTACGACTTCGCTTTGGGATCGGTGTCTTTGAGGGTTTCACCGTCGTAGACGCGCATTTTCGAATAAATGGACGAGTTCTCAGGATCTTTCAAGCGAGAAAGCACCGTAAAGCGAGCGAGAATATCTAGCGTACTTGGTGAACAAGGCGCTTGTTTTAGCTCACTGTGCGACAAGAGTTTGTCGTAAATACGGATCTCTTCGGAGACGCGTAAGCAATAAGGCACCTTGACGATGTAAACACGGTCGAGGAATGCTTCATTGTTTTTGTTGTTGCGGAATGACTGCCATTCCGATTCGTTGGAGTGAGCGAGAATGATGCCATCAAACGGCAGGGCAGACAGACCTTCGGTCCCGTTGTAGTTACCCTCTTGCGTCGCGGTCAATAAGGGATGTAGCACCTTGATTGGTGCTTTGAACATTTCCACAAACTCCATCAATCCCTGATTGGCCTTACACAGTGCGCCAGAGTAGGAATACGCATCAGGATCGTCTTGCGAAAAGTGTTCGAGCTGACGGATATCGACCTTGCCCACCAAGGAGGAAATATCCTGGTTGTTTTCATCCCCGGGCTCGGTTTTCGCCACGGCGACTTGGTTGAGCACTGAGGGGCGAACCTTCACGACTTTAAATTGACTGATATCGCCACCAAACTCTTTAAGTCGCTTAGCGGCCCAAGGCGACATAATGCTACGAATATAACGCTGCGGGACACCGTACTCTTTTTCTAGCAGGTGACCATCCTCTTCAGCATCAAAAAGGCAGAAAGGATGATCATTGACCGGACTGCGTTCTCCGTTCGCGGTTAGCACGTAAATCGGTACTTGCTGCATCAAGCTTTTCAGTTTTTCAGCAAGCGAGGATTTACCGCCGCCGACAGGGCCGAGTAAGTAAAGGATCTGTTTGCGTTCTTCCAGCCCTTGCGCGGCGTGTTTGAGGTAGGAGACGATTTGCTCAATCGACTCTTCCATGCCATAAAAGTCTTCAAAGGTCTTATAGCGTGAAATAACACGGTTGGAGAAAATACGACTGAGCCGTGGGTCGAGGGAGGTGTCAATSTTCTCTGGTTCACCGATGGCCATCAACAGGCGCTCGGCGGCATTGGCATAAGCGCTGCGATCGTCTCGGCACAGATCCAAGAACTCCTGAAGGCTCAATTCTTCGTCTTTTGCATCTTCGTAACGCTGACGATAATGATCGAAAATAGTCATGGTCCTGCCCCCTAAATCGTCTGATAACTCATAAAGAAAAGGTGGTCCTTTGGCTGAATTTCCCTTTTCCTCATAATAATGTTAGACCCCAATCCACGTTTTTGCGTGAAAGAATTGATTGTTTTTTCGATATTTTTTCCCCTACCATTGATAGGTAAATCAAATAGCCACTTGCAAGACAGCTTAGATTCAAGTTGTTGTAGTAGGCTGTCACGTTGAGAGGGTAATATCAGTGATGGTGTCCACGATAAGTGTGGTTTATGGACAGCTACTGGCCTAATTCTAAATTGTGCGTTGACCAGCAAATTAAGGAAGAATAATGACTGTTAAGCTTGTTAAAGCGGTGGCGGCTTCGTGCCTCATACTCGCCGCGGGAAGTGTTTCGGCAGAAACACGTGTGTCAGCCGGTGTCCTAGCCGCTTTTTCTCCCCAGCCTTATAAGGACACCGATACCGACCCGCTGATCGTACCGACCATTAATGTCGATACTGACCATTTCTATTTCCGAGGACTTACCGCAGGCGCGCGTTTGGCTCCCAAGGATGCCACGCATAACCTCGTCCTATCGACGACCTATGATCCACGTCGTTTTGATCCTGCAGATACCGATGACCCACAGCTAAGTTTACTTGATAAGCGCGATACGTCGGTTGTTTTGGCTCTAGCGTATCAATACCACTCACCAATCGGCCGATTCCAAGCATTAGTCGGTGAGGGGATGACCCATGATAGAGATGGTTTGTACGGGGAAGTCAGCTGGAAATATGGGATGAACCGCCAGCGATGGGGGATTTCACCCGAGGTGGGGTATTCCTACAACAGTAGTGACCTTAATCAACACCTTTATGGGATCAGCGCCGCGGAGGCGTCACGCTCTGGACTATCCGCCTACGAGCCCGGCTCTGCGGGACACTATTTTATTGGTGCAAGTGGTTATGTGATGCTGACAGAGCGAATCCAGCTGCTTGGTGGGGTGCGTTACACCAATCTAGATGACAACATTGCAGATAGCCCAATGGTAGACCAATCAACGGCGACTTCAGGCTACCTTGGCGTGAATTATATTTTTTATTGATTCAGGCCACCAGCGAGTGGTTAGCCTATTCGCTTGGCCACGACCAACATGCAAAAAGGCAGCGTAGGCTGCCTTTTTCGTGTTTGCAGATTATCTAGAACAGCAACTCACCATGTTTTTCGTCATGAATACAGGTAGTCAGTGTGTGACTTTCTCCCGGTGCCAGCTGAATACTGGGCTGCTCAATGGCGGCTTCAATACAGACAAAATGTAGATAGCCGTCGTCGTCCATATCAGACATTTGTACCGAAGCGGCTTGGCCTGGATTCCAGACGACTGCGCTCGTCTCGCCTTGATTATTGACGACAATACGTCGATATCCTGCCGTATCAGTCAGGGTTAATGACGAGGCTGAGTCGGTATAAATGCGGTCGACGGGTTCTTCAAAAGTCACGGTGCCAGAGGCGGGCTTTCTCTGTCCGTGGCTGAAATTGTCGAGATAGTGGCTTCCCACACCCGCGACGGTTGCTTGTTCACTATCCGCAACGGAAAGGTAACTGTGCAGGGCGCCTCCGATCTTAAATGGCAGTGAGTCGGTGTTTTTTACTGTTAAAGCGACATCGAGTGTGTGGGTGAGCCTAAATGTCATAATGGCTTCAAAATCGTGTGGCCACAGTGCACGGGTTTTCGCAGAGGGGAGCAGCGATAATTGAATCGTCACACCTTGTGCATCTTCTTCAATGTGTTGAATGTCCCACATCACGCGGCGTGCAAAGCCATGAGAGGGAGAGCCCGTTTGGCCGAACCAAGGAAAGCAAACAGGAATGCCACCTCGTAGAGGTGTTTTTGCATCGTAGACTGCATTGCCACTCATCCAAATTAGCGGCGCCGCATCGCGTGGAGAAAATGACAGTAAGTGTGCCCCAAATTGACTGATGGTCGCATCACAGGCTGGATGTTGAATCCGAAGAACGGGGACGGCTTGGCGATAACATAAATCAACTGACGCCGAGAGCCGGCGCTCGAAGTGCAGAGTATGAGAAGTCATAATCGCGTCCTTTATTGCGCAGAAACGGCATAGAGCCCATAAACAAAAGGCGGCCAACGGCCGCCTTTAATCAATACTAGGCTAATTGCAACTTACTTAGAGATGTGTGCAACTAGGTCAAGTACTTTGTTTGAGTAGCCGATTTCGTTGTCGTACCAAGACACAACTTTAACGAATTTGTCGGTCAGTGCGATACCTGCTTTGGCATCGAATACTGATGTCTGTACTTCACCGATGAAGTCTTGAGAAACAACCGCATCTTCAGTGTAACCAAGAACACCTTTCAGCTCACCTTCAGACGCTTCTTTCATCGCGGCACAGATTTGCTCGTAAGATGCTGCTTTCTCTAGGTTGACAGTCAGGTCAACAACAGAAACGTTGGCAGTTGGTACGCGGAACGCCATACCAGTCAGTTTACCGTTCAGCTCAGGCAATACTTTACCAACGGCTTTCGCTGCACCAGTTGAAGATGGGATGATGTTCTGAGACGCACCACGGCCACCGCGCCAGTCTTTCGCAGAAGGACCGTCAACAGTTTTCTGAGTTGCAGTGGTTGCGTGAACAGTGGTCATCAGGCCAGACTCGATACCGAACTTGTCGTTCAGTACTTTCGCGATTGGCGCTAGGCAGTTAGTGGTACAAGACGCGTTAGACACGATATCTTGACCCGCATACTCGCTGTGGTTAACACCCATAACGAACATTGGTGTTGCGTCTTTAGATGGACCAGTCAGAACAACTTTCTTCGCACCCGCTTGGATGTGCTGACGCGCTGTTTCGTCAGTCAGGAAGATACCAGTTGCTTCAGCAACAACGTCAACACCAGCCTCATCCCACTTAAGATCTGCTGGGTTGCGCTCTGCCGTTACACGTACTTTCTTACCGTTAACGATCAGGTTGCCGTCTTTCACTTCAACAGTGCCGTTGAAGCGGCCGTGAGTTGAGTCGTACTTCAGCATGTAAGCCATATACTCAACGTCAATCAGGTCGTTGATTGCTACTACTTCAATGTCGTCGCGCTCTACAGAAGCACGGAATACGAAGCGGCCGATACGACCAAAACCGTTAATACCTACTTTGATAGTCATTATGTTGCTCCACAACTTAATTTCTAGTGAGATGAAACTGGTAGTAAAATTACAGAATAGGACCCGTCCATGCAAGGGTAATCGCGCCCAAAATTGTTTAAAGTCAAAAAAAAGTACGGATTTTTTTTACATCACCTAAACATTTTGCGCCCCTGCGACTCTACCTGCCCCTTCTTTGACCAATAGGTACAAAACGAAAAGGTGAGGTATTGGATGACTGCTGGTGTACTGAAAAGCGTAGAAGCAGATGCGCAATCGTGAAAGGCAAGCACATCAATTCCGTTATTTATTGGCGAGCAATGGGTTGGTAAATTACTGACAGATAGAGGGAAGCGCCCGCATTCGCAGGCGCAGGCGCTTTGATGTTAGGTCGGTTCTTTGGGGTCCAGCGCGTTGACTAGCGTGGCTTCGAAATCACCGTCTCGGATCGCCGAAGAGATGTCTTTTGCTAAGCTTTCCAACTGGTTGCGGCGTTCCTCTGACAGAGGATACAGCCGTGCTAACCGATCGCTATCGGCAATGGGTAAGTTATAGTCTTTACCCACTTTGGCCCATAGATACGCATGATCGAAGCGCTCCAACGCATGGTTGGTGGTCGCTAAGGATTTAATCGCTTCAGGGATCACTTCGTCACGTACCTCTTCATCGTTGCCGTCATACAGCTCAAGCACATGCAACAAGATACGAACGGTTTTGGGCCTGTCACGAGAGACGTAATAGGTGGCGAGTCCAAGTTGAAGCTGGGGCGTTTCAAGATGCTGTGTTCCCTCAAGTTTTAGAAATTGAGGTAAAGCGCTGTTATCGCCTTGTGACCAGCGGTAATAAATCACCGGTGGTTGATACGAGTCTTTCAATTCGCGTTCTAAGCGTTCGATAGAATCATAGGCGTGATAGACCGCTTCGGTGCGCTTCGTTTTTCGCTCTTTTAGAGTGGTTGGTTCGATTCCCGCAACCAGCTCCATGCAGCGTAAATAGACTTGCGTCTGTTTGAGTTCGGCCAGTTTATTGAGATCACTGGGCTTTTCATCCACAGCTAACCGTTTGAAAATCAAGTCTGAACGCTCAAAACGGCATTGGCCATCACCAATGTTTAACCCTTCGCACAATTCAGGATGCGTATCACACACTTGGTTGGTGGTCGGTTCTCCCTCACAGCCAGCCAGTAGCAAAAGCATTACGCCAGCAAAGGGAGCAGCAGTGAGTGATTTAGGTAATCTCAAATGCATGGTTGTTCGTATCCTCAATCAGTTGCGGTGAGTATACTTCAAATCTAAGTGTAGTTTATGTCCTAAAGCGTGATTTTGCGCACTGAACTCGAGATGCCGAAAGGCAGGTCGGTTAAGGCATAATAGGGACATGTCAAAAAGCGGAGCCATCCATGGATATTGAACAACTGTTAAAAGCGATGACACCAGAGGTTTACGATCGCTTGTGTTATGCCGTCGAAACGGGAAAGTGGCCCGATGGAACAGCGCTTAACCAAACCCAACGTGATCAAGCACTTCAAGCGGTGATGCTTTACCAATCGCGACATAACGAACAGCCTCAGCATATGACGGTTGCTAAAGGTGGACAGGTAACGTTCAAATCGAAAGCAGAGTTAAAACGTGAGTTTGCGAAGCCGGACGAAGTGCGTATTGATGTAAAGACGAAGCACTGATGAGCCGCTGCGACCGTGGTACGCGCCGCCTGTTAAAGCGGCGCGTTTTTGTATCATTTAGCCGGCAATGAGCAAGGCGAGGGGGATGGAAAGCATCAAACTTAATGCCGTGCGCAATGCCCAAATCACAACCAATCGGAACACGCTGATCGGAATGCTGGTAGCGAGAATGCAGGGAATCGATGCGGAGAAAAACAGTACACTCGACACGCAAGTAATCGCCGCACTAAAACGTAATACAAAGTCTGCCTCACTCAGTAACAGTGCAGGCAGAAACATTTCTGCCAAGCCAGCAGATGCAGCTTGGGCAAGCTGGTGGCCGTTATCTAACCCCCATAGCGCAGTGATGGGGTAAAAAATCCAGCCTAACCACTCAAAGACGGGGGTGTATTTGGCAGCTAACAGCCCTAACAACCCTACCGACATGATCGCAGGCAAGATTGTCATCGTCATCAACAAGCCATCTTTCACGGTGGCAAGCAGGTTGTGACTGACTCGGCCTGCTTGAGCGGCTTGAGATAATCCAGTTTGATAAGCCAGCCCCCAGCGCTGTCCCTTAATAGCTTGTGGTTCCGGCGCTAGCACATTGTCACTTAAGCCTTTAATAGGCGGTAGCCGCACTGTAATGGCGGTGACAATAAAAGTGATGATTAACGCACTCCAAAAATACAGGTTCCAGTGAGACATTAAATCGAGGGTACGGGCCACAATAATCATAAATGTGGCTGAGACGGTCGAGAAACCGGTTGCGATAATGGTGGCCTCTTTGACCGAATATTGCCCATTTTTGTAGACCTTATCCGTAATGAGCAAGCCGAGTGAATAACTGCCAACAAACGAGGCGACCGCATCAATGGCAGAGCGGCCTGGGGTTCGCCAGATGGGACGCATAATCGGCTGGAGCAAAATACCGATAAGTTCAAGTAGACCGTAACTGACCAAAAAGGACAGAAAAATCGCACCGACGGGGACAATCACGCCGACTGAGACCACTAGTTTGTTGAACAGAAAGGGCAGGATATCAGGCTCATGGAGAAAGGCTGGGCCAATTTTGGTGAGCGCCATGAATGCGCTAACGGCACCAATGCATTTTAATAACGTGAATAGCTTCTGTCCGCCGCTTTGCCGCCACTGCCCCGTCCATAGTGGCATAATGGCACCGGCTAAAATAATCAGGAGCACATACAGGTTGATCAGGTTGCCAAAGGTGCTTTTTATCCAACTGACAAGGTGATCGAGCGGAATGGTGGTGTTGCCATCAATAGAAATAGGAACGAAGAAAAACACAATACCAATGGCACTCAGGCCGAACAGGCGCCATAACACCTGCGAATGGGAAGTAACTTGTCTGACGTGCTCCATGTCAGCCTCCAGCTATACAAAATCCTAGATTTGTATATACCAGAATACAGGCTGTAAGGAATGCTGGTCGGTGAAAAGCGTAAAGTGACTCACAGTTTCCACCAACAGTGAGCATTGATGCCAACTAATCATTTGGCGCAGAGAGACTGATTGGACTGGCGAAAAAAGGTGTCAGTTGGTGATTCTCTTCCTGTGCATAATCGCCAAACAGCGGGTGCTGGCTGAGTGCTTCGAGATACTGATTTAGCTGGGTGTAGCTGCTGTCGAGCACTAGTCCTGCCATTTGAGCACAACGAAATAAACTCCACACACTGATGGTGGCCATATTGACCTTATCCGCAGGAATATGGGTAAGGAGTTGTGAAAGGTATTGGCAAGCTTCTGGTAGCGTTTTTAACGCATCATTGACGGCTTGGTGGTCTATGTCTTTTTCGAGCATATGGCCACGCACTACACGCTGATAAAACAGGGTATCCACGATTAAAGGGCTGAGATGGTGACAACAATACCATTCAATCCAGCGTATATCGGCACGGTGACGGGCATTGCCGGGATACAGCAAAGGATCAGGGTACGCATCATCAAGGTACTCGGCCACGATTGTATCGTGATAAATCGTGTGCCCGCCATCGAGCAGTGCAACGATTGTTTGCATGGGCGGGTGGCGCAGCACGACTTCATGCGCTTCAAACGGAGAAGCTGGGACCAGTTCGTAATTCAGTCGTTTAAATCGTAAAGCCAGCGCAATTTTTCGCGTTTGTGGTGATAAAGAATCACCGTGCAACACCATCATTGTGGAACACCCTGATCGGCGAAATGTATGACTAAATTAGCAGATAAAAAAGCCGACATCATTGTCGGCTTCACAAACTCATGATTTTTTGACCAAACTTGAGACGAGCTAGTAATAGCTTAGCTCACCACGTAGATCCTTTTGTACCATGGTGCGAAGGGTCTCAAAAGGCAAGTCTTGACTGAGCAAGAAATGGAGTTTGGCGAGGGCTGCTTCAGGCGTCATATCGTAGCCGCTGAGTACGCCGGCATCAGCAAGGGCACAGCCAGTGGCATATCCCCCCATATTGACACGTCCAGCCAAACATTGGGTTAAGTTCAGTACCAACACCCCGCGTTCTGTTGCTTGTTTGAGTAGCGACAGTAGCTCAGGGTTCTGCGGTGCATTACCCACCCCAAACGTAAGTAAAATCATGGCATTAACAGGTTGCTTTAATGCATTGCGTACCACGTCGGGTGAGATCCCCGGATACATCATAATCACAGCCACTGGTTGGTCGTTGATGGTATGTACTTTAAACGGACCTTGTGCCGGCTGATTAAGAACGGTGGCTTTCACTTCGATATGAATGCCCGCTTCCAACAGTGCGGGTAAATTCGGTGAAGTGAACGCATTAAATCCATCTGCATGCGATTTGGTACTACGATTACCGCGCAGTAATTGATTATTGAAGAATAAAGTCACTTCATTTACCGGATAGTTCGCTGCAATATGCAGGGCGTTCAATAAGTTCGCCTGTCCGTCAGAGCGAAGCTCGGCAATGGGGATCTGAGATCCGGTGACAATCACAGGTTTTTCCAAGTTCTCTAACATGAACGACAACGCCGAGGCGGTATACGCCATGGTGTCGGTACCATGTAAGATCACAAAACCATCGTAGTCGTCGTAATTCGCTCCAATATCGTCAGCAATGCGTTGCCAATCCTCTGGCGTCATATCCGATGAATCAATGAGTGGTTCGTACTCATGAATGGTAAAACGAGGCATTTCTGGACGATGGAATTCTGGCATGTTTTCGAGCTGTTGCTGTAGAAACCCAGAAACAGGCACATAGCCATGATCGGATTTCTGCATGCCGATGGTGCCGCCCGTGTAGGCGATATAAATATGTTTACGTTCCATCATGACAAATCTGCATTAAATGAGCGTGAGCACAGTATACATGTAACCATTACATGGTTGGTACTGCGTAACCACACAGAATCGAGGAAAACTTTGGGATAAAGCTCCGACCAGGACGGCCGGAGCAAAGCGTGCTACTGATACTGGCAATTTAAGCAGAACAAGTAACGGCCTTGAGGATCGTTAAATTGTTCGAGCATTGTCACCGATTGTAACTGCGGTGACGCCAGTAACTGGCTTGCAAACGTCGGGAGGTTCGCCTGCATCGCTTGGCCAAAAACCGACGCGGTTTGGCCGAGCATCTCAGTCATAAACTGCTCGAACGGCGTCAGTGGTTTTTGCATCCAATCCAGCTGATAGTTTTCCAAGCCCGCCAATTCTGCTGCTTGTTTCACCGCATCATCAAAGTCGCCTAATTGATCGACTAACCCGAATTTCAGCGCGTCGCTACCGGTCCATACGCGACCTTGAGCTACTTTATCTGTTTCTTCCAAAGACAGGTTGCGGTGCGTGCTAACCAAGGAAATAAAGCGGTGATAGCCGTGCTCAATGCCCAGTTGCATGATTTGGCTGACATCTTCAGGCAAGGCCCGAGTTACACCAACTCCCGAGAAAGGGGTTGTGCCTACGCCATCTGTGTGGACACCAATATCTTCCAGCGTGTTCTCAAAGGTGGTGAACAGGCTAAAGATACCGATAGAGCCGGTAATGGTGGTTGGCTGTGCGACGATGCGATCTGCGCTGGCAGAGATCCAGTAGCCGCCAGAAGCCGCGACGCTAGACATAGAAACCACCACAGGCTTACCAGCTTCGCGCAGTGCATCGACCTCATTGCGGATAATTTCAGAAGCAAACGCACTACCGCCTGGGCTATCTACACGCAACACAACTGCTTTAACACTGTCGTCAAGGCGAGCATCGCGTAGCATCGCCGCCGTGGTATCACCACCGACGGTTCCTGGGCGCTGAACGCCATCCATAATCGGGCCACTGGCGACAACGACGGCAATATTATTGTCACCGGGGATGGCAAAGCGAGATTGAATTTTGGGTAGATAGTCGTAGTAGCTGGTGTACTCAAAACTGTCTTCCCCGTCGCTGCCAAATTTATCGGCAAGATAACGACGGATCTCTTGACGGGTCATCAACTCATCAACAATGCCAATATGTTTGGAAAGCGACGCAAAATCTCCCCCAAACGCCTCTAATGAGGTAATGAGTGTATCGGCAGAGGGAGAGAACATCGTCGCTTTAATGCCACGGTTTTTCGCCACATCGGTTACATACGCGTTCCAAAGCTGGTCGAGCCATGCTTGATTCGCTTCACGCGCCTGTGGAGACATGTCGGTGCGTGTATAGGGTTCGACAAAGGACTTATAGGTGCCGACTCGGAAAACGTGAGTCGAGACATCTAATTTATCGAGTAGATCCTTCCAATACAGGTTGTAACTGCCATACCCTTGGAGCATCACCATGCCATCTGGTGACATCAGAATTTCGTCAGCATAGCTCGCTAAATAGTACTGACTTTGGCTATACATCCCACCACTCGCCACGACCGCTTTACCACTTTGCTTGAACTCATCGATAGCTTTGGCGATATAGCGAAGCTTGGTCAGGCTCGTGGATGGCATGTCGCCTAGGCTAAGCACCAACCCGTTAATTTTATCATCCGTCGCGGCATGGCGGATGGTATCGACGATATCAAAGAGTACGTTTTCGGTTTCAATCGGTTGTCCGAGCGCGTTGCGTGAGAGGGTATCGATCGGATCGATACGACGGCGCTGTTCAACAATGGGGCCGTTTATATTCAGTAACAACGCGTGCGGGGCGGGTTCAGCTTGAACGGCTTTTTTCGCGGTTGTGTCACCGGTTGGCAGCGGTGAATCGGCGGTTATCGCCCAATAAATGCCCACAATAACAGCAATGAAAAGCACATTTAACAAAAGCTGACGCACGAACCCAATAGCAACCCAAAGCCATCGGAACAAAGATGCAATGAAGCGAAACAGTTTTTTCATACTCTAATCCATCGATATATGTCGCTGATATCCTAGCTGATCACTGCAAGGATCGATAGCCCAAGCTTATCCCGTATCCGACAGAGTGGGGAGGAAATTCCTACTGAGATCAACTATTCGACAATCGATGTTGCTGGTTTGTAAACGAACGTTTGAAAAACAGTAGCCGACAGCGCTATAGTCTGGTCAGACCACAACAATAAGTGAGCAAGCAATGGAACAGCACTCTTACCCCCATATGCTAGCCCCGCTAGACCTCGGGTTTACAACATTGAAAAACCGCGTTCTGATGGGCTCGATGCATACCGGATTGGAAGAAGCCAATGACGGTTTTAAAAAGCTCGCAGCCTTTTACGCAGAGCGCGCGAAAGGCGACGTTGGCTTAATTGTTACTGGTGGCTTTTCGCCGAATTTTCGCGGTCGATTGACTCCATTTAGCGCACAGTTTAGCTCTGGGCGTGCCGCTCGTGCTCATCGAGCCATCACAGATGCGGTACACGCTAATGGCGGAAAGATAGCACTCCAATTGCTTCATGCCGGACGTTATGCCTTCCATCCGTTTGCCCAAAGTGCCTCCGCAATCCGCGCTCCAATCAGTAAGTTCACGCCTTTTGCCATGAGCGAGAGGTCGATTTGGCGTACGATCAAAGCCTTCGGCCGCAGCGCCGCGCTCGCGCGAGAAGCGGGTTATGACGGGGTTGAAATCATGGGATCTGAAGGTTATCTCATCAACCAATTTTTCTGCCATCGTGCCAACCGCCGTTATGATCAATGGGGCGGCTCGGTGGAAAATCGCATGCGTTTTGCCGTGGAAGTCATGCGTGCGGTAAGAAAAGCGGCCGGTGACGATTTTATTGTGATCTTCCGATTATCAATGTTGGATTTGGTCGAGCAAGGCAACACCTTTGACGATGTGGTCGCGCTAGCGAAAGGCCTAGAGCAGGCCGGTGTCACCATTATTAATACCGGTATTGGCTGGCATGAAGCGCGCGTTCCAACCATCGCAACGCAAGTTCCTCGTGGCGCCTTTAGTTGGGTGACAGAAAAGCTCAAAGGTGAGGTGTCGGTGCCTCTGGTTACCTGCAACCGAATTAATACCCCAGAGGTGGCCGAACAGATTCTCGCTAGCGGTCAGGCTGATATGGTTTCGATGGCACGTCCTTTCTTGGCCGATGCTGCCTTTGTTGCCAAAGCTAAGGCTGGGCAATCGGAGGACATCAATACCTGTATTGCCTGTAACCAAGCGTGCTTGGATCATGTGTTTAAAGGTAAGCGAGCCAGTTGCTTGGTGAACCCGAAAGCTTGCTACGAAACAGAGTTAGTGGCGACGCCAGTTCGGCAAGTGAAAACGGTGGCTGTCGTGGGAGGCGGAATGGCTGGGATCAGCTGTGCCACCGAAGCGGCTGAGCGAGGCCATACAGTGACCTTGTTTGAAAAATCTGATCGCTTAGGTGGGCAGTTTAATTTAGCGATGACCATTCCCGGCAAAGAAGAGTTCCAAGAGACCATTCGCTATTACTTGCGTCGTTTGGAGAAAGCCGGTGTCACCGTCCATCTTAATCACAGTGTTGAGGTCGACACCCTCAGGGAATTCGATGAGGTAGTGGTTGCAACGGGGGTTAAGCCTCGCCGCCCCGCGATTGAGGGCATTAATCATCCTAAGGTGATTGACTATCAAACCTTTATTCGTGAGCAACCTGAGTTGGGGAGTCACATTGCGATTATCGGCGCGGGCGGGATCGGCGTGGATGTGGCCACTATGATCACTGAACCTGCGAATCAACAACTGGATGACTGGTTGAAAGAGTGGGGGATCGATAAAACCATTTCCCACGAAGGGGGATTGTACCCTGCCCATGACACCAAGAGTGACAAGCAAGTATGGGTCCTGCAGCGTCGGGAAGGCCGTGTTGGCAAAGGCCCAGGGAAAACCACAGGTTGGATCCATCGTAAAACTTTGCAAAAACGAGGTGTAAATTTAGTGGGCGGTGTGACCTACCATAAAATTGATGATGGGGGATTACACATCAGCATCAAAGATGAGCCTCATGTCATTCCTGCCGACCAGATTATTCTCTGTGCTGGTCAAGAGTCTGTGAATGCGTTGGCCAAGACACTTGAGGCGGAAGGTTTGCCATTCCATTTGATTGGCGGGGCGGAGCATGCGGGAGAGCTAGATGCTAAACGGGCCATTCGTCAGGGCATTGAAACCGCACTCGCGCTGTAAACCCGTATAAACTGCGCGACTTTGTCGCGCAGTGGCTGTGTTAGCATAAAGCAATCAGTTCGATACGCTGCGGTGATACCGTGGTTGCATATACGGGTTACAAGGAAAAGACCATGAACGCACTTGATTTGCTATTACAGCGCCGCTCTATTCCACGTTTAGCCGAGCCAGCGCCAAGCGGCCAAATGTTAGAGAACATTCTTCAAGCTGGGTTGCGCGCCCCTGATCACGGAGCATTAACGCCTTGGCAGTTTGTGGTGTGTGAAGGTGAAGGATTAACGCGGCTATCTCAGATTTTAGTGGAGGCCGCGAAAGCCGATGGCGCGGACGATACTGCGATAGAAAAAGCCAAACAAGCACCGTTTCGCGCACCGATGGTCATTGCGGTCATTGCGCGTACACGCTTTCATGAAAAAGTCCCGACGATTGAACAGCATATCTCCGCCGGTTGTGCCACCCAAGCAATGCAAATGGCAGCAGTTGCGCAAGGTTTTCAAGGGTTTTGGCGTACCGGCACCTTTGCCTATCACCCTGTTGTGCGCCAAGCGCTAGATGTAGATGGTGATGATGCGATTGTCGGCTTTTTGTATCTCGGCACCCCAGATTGCGCACCGGCTAATGCGCCAACGCGTGATACCAGCAAATACGTGAAGTATCTCTAATTCACTTTTAAAGACCTGTGCATATGTACAGGTTTTTTATTGCGCCCGCCATACGCTTTGCATACCATGTGGTTCATTGCACAGAGTTAGAGAGTGATATGGCGCGCCTATTTATCGCCGAGAAGCCCAGCCTCGGCAGAGCCATTGCCGCCGGTTTGTCCAAACCGCAAAAAAACCACAAAGGCTATATCGAAACCGCCAACGGTGATGTGGTGACATGGTGTATCGGCCACTTGCTTGAGCAAGTCGAGCCGGACGCGTATGACAGCCAGTACAAGCAATGGAAGTTAGCACATCTGCCTATCGTGCCTCAGCAATGGAAACTGCGTCCGCGTAAGTCAGCGGCTGGTCAATTAGCGATCGTGAAAAAACTGATCAAGCAGTTTGATCACCTCGTACACGCAGGTGATCCTGATCGCGAAGGACAACTACTGGTTGATGAAGTCATTGATTATGCGGGAGTGAGTACAGCGAAAARGGCACGTATTCAGCGCTTGTTAGTCAGCGATCTAAACGTGTCGGCCGTGAAAAAAGCGCTCAACAAAATGGGTGACAATCACGCCTTTGTTCCTCTGTCGGTGTCAGCTTTGGCGCGCTCTCGCGCTGATTGGCTCTATGGGATGAATTTGTCACGTGCCTACACGTTACTCGGTCAACAAGCGGGTTACCAAGGCGTGCTGTCTGTAGGACGTGTTCAAACCCCAGTACTGGGTTTGGTGGTCCGTCGCGACCAAGAGATCGAAGACTTTGTCCCTCATCCTTTCTATCAACTCGATGCTCTGTTGCCGTATCAATGTGAAATGATCCGAGCTAGATGGCAGCCTAGTGACGCGTGCGCGCAATGGCAAGATGCACAAGGGCGCGTAATTTCTCGCGCTCTGGCTGAGAATGTTGCTAATCGTATTGCTGGCCAACCGGCAAAGGTGACAGAGGCCGAGCGTCAAACCCGTAAGCAGGCTGCGCCGCTGCCCTATAATTTGTCGGCCCTGCAAATTGATGCATCCAAACGGTTTGGCTTTAGTGCGCAAAAAGCGCTAGATATCTGCCAGCAGCTTTATGAGCGACATAAATTGATTACCTATCCGCGTTCGGACTGTCGATACCTGCCTAAGGGCCACTTTGCGGAGGCAGGTAAAGTCGTGCAAGCGATTCAACAAGGGTGCGAACCGCTTATCGATGCGTGCGATCAGGCAGATACCTCTAGAAAGAACAAAGCATGGAACGATGCAAAGGTCGGCGCGCACCATGCCATTATTCCCACCGCAAAAGCGGCGCTTGCTGGGCTTTCTAGTGATGAAGCCAAGCTTTACCAGCTCATCGCGCGCCAGTATCTCATGCAATTTTATCCACCGGCGGAATATGCAGAAGGCAAACTGGTGTTTGATATCGCGGGCGGTTGCTTTATAGCCAAAGGAAAAGTCCTGACCGTTGCAGGTTGGCGTTCGCTACTGCCGAATACGCAAGTAGCTGAGGCGTCAGCGAGCCCCTTGCCTCACTTACAGCCGGGCGAGCAACTAGTGTGTGAGCGCGGTGAGATAAAAGATTGTATGACGGAGCCGCCGGCCGCCTTTACCGAATCGAGTTTGTTGCAGGCGATGACGGGGATCGGTCGCTATGTGCAAGATAAAAAACTGAAGGATATTTTACGAGAAACCGATGGTTTAGGGACTGAAGCAACCCGAGCCGGGATCATCGAGTTGTTGCTAAAGCGTGGCTTGTTACAGCGCCAAGGCAAAACCTTACATGCGACACCGAGTGGAAAAGGGCTAATCGCCGCGTTGCCGGAGAGCGCGACCTATCCAGATATGACCGCACAATGGGAGCGCCAACTGCAAGACATGGCAGAAAAAAAATGCGCCTATCAACCTTTTATGCATGCATTGACCGAACAATTACAAGGTTTGATTGAGACGGTAAAAACCGCACCGCCCCCCACATCGTTGAAGAACTTACCGCCGCCACCCAAGCGTCAATTTACCCGTAAACGTCGCACGGGGGATAAAACGCCCCGGCGCAAGCGTGCACCCAAACGACAAGCGTCTACAGGCTGATGCTATGGGATTAAAACGCATAAGCGGCAATACAGCCCACTAACGTCATGACAAACAAAAAGAG